>JANYEB010000210.1 GCA_025363355.1 Chitinophagaceae bacterium
TACTTTTCAAATGGGAGCATCTCTTGGATCTCTTGCACTATTACTATTAGCAGGATATATGCTATATTTAGGATTTTCTAACTTTGGTATAGGTGTTTATATGATTGGTTTTTTGACTCTATTTATAATTTTAACTTAAATATTTTTTTAAACATTATCACACAATTTATGTCCTATTTATATATTAGAAATTTCAACGGATTATCAAATGAATTAAATAACGATTGGTTCGTTATTACCAAAAATAACACATTAGCAAGTAATGTAGAGGAGTTTGCTGAATCTTTACCTGAAAACGCTCTTTACGCTGTACCAGTAGGTACAGGTTTTGATAAAATTGAAATTCACAGTATAAGTCAAGATGATCTTGAAGACGCTGGAATAACAATTCCTGACTCTCAAGATAAGTACCAAGAAACGACTAAATTTAGTTCTAATATTTTACCTGAAAAAGCAAAGTTTTTAAAATATGCTTATTTAAAAATTAGTCAATATTCTGTAAACATTGCTGTAAAATTTGATTTTATTTATGATGAATCTGATGATTTTGATTTTTATGATTTGGTTGATGATAGTCAACAGTTTTTAGATAAAAAAACTTTATTAATTAAAACACTCAATAGTTACAATCCTGAGAAATATCCTCCTGCAGGTTGCTATGCAGAGTGTTTAAGTTTTATTGCACTTAGTCAACATATTGAAATTTCAAAAGTTGCTGAAACTTTAGGAAATAAGACTTCACAAGAGATAATCGATATTATCAATAATTTAGACGAGATCTAATATGTCTACAACAAATTTACAATTTGATTTATTAGATATTAGATCATTATATTTTGATCCACCTATTTCAATTAAAGATATAGATTTAAAGGAACAGCTAAATTTATTTTTGGGCTTGATTTGTGACGAGTGGGAAGATATTGATTTTATTCAATCACTCCAAATTGAATATTGGAAGATTGAAAAAAATGATGATCTAATAGATCTATTAGATGAAGACCAATTAAATTACTGGCTTACAATTATAGAAACAACCGTTGCTGATTTGATTGTATACATAGAACAAAATTACCAATCAAACTGTATCTCTATTATAGACAAAGATAGCAAAACTACTATATATGAGTATTCTTACTCTAGTGCTAATCACAGAGAGCATTGTCAGTTACTCACTTATTTAAGAAAATTATTAATTGAAATTGAAGTAAATTTGTCAATTCTAATCGACTAATTATGCCTATATCTATAAATTTAAAAACTTTGGGTGAATACATTCAAAACATATCACCTAGCCCAGTTTTTACTGCTGGCGAAGTTAAACATTAATTTTTAAAAAACACTATCACTTATGTCTACACTACAAAACAAACCCATTTATAATGTCACAAAAGCCATTTGTGACAACAGCTTATCAAAGTCACATTGTCAAATTCTTAAATACACTAATGGCGAAGCTATTACAGATCGTTATAGAATTTTGTGGACTGGAGAGATAGAAAAACAAACAAAGTCAACTATTAGATTGGTTGATTATAAAGATCTAAATGAAGAAGATCAAAAATTATATGTAAGCGAAGTAGGGTATTTGCAAGATTGTGAAAATAGCTCAAAATTTGATTTGTTAAGTGTAATTCCAACTAATTTTTCTTTAGATTTAGATTTTAACATTTATCCGTACACATTTGAAAAATTTGAAAAATTATTCAAACTTGATATTTTAGATTATCATAATAGAGCTAATTTAATTTTCAACTTAGAAAAGAAAATTTTATTTATTAGCTTACAAAGTATTAGTCCAAATATTGAAAATATACAATTAACACTGGAAATCAATAATATAAATAAAAATGAAAATAATTTAAAAGATTTTCATTATAGTATTAATTTTAGCTATCTAATTGATTTTTTAAAAGGTCTAGAATTTAAAAAAGTGCCTTTTCGCGGTGAGGAACCTTTTGCATGGTTTGTATGGCAATTTAACGATGAGTTTAAGCCATCAACTTTAATTGCTCCATTTTATAAATATCTTTTAACACCGTTAAAAAAGAATAATTAATATGCCTACTAAACTTTTTTTTATATTTTTCGCTTTTACCATTTTTCACAGTTTTTTATCTCACACTAGCAGTAAAACTGACTATATTATTTTATTTCCAGCATTTTGTTTGTTTTTTATTTTTGCCATATTTATTGGCTTTGCCAATAAAGAACTTACAGCTTTTATTACCAATATCCATGGTGTGCCAACACTGACCGCCATTTGTTTAATCAATGTAATTATATTTGTAAATGAATATTTTGGAGAAAGCCAAATTACTATGATTAGTTTTTTGAGTGGAGTTGTATTTGCAATTTTACAGCTTATTGTTTACTACCGTATTTTTAATAATAAATATTAATTTATGATTACAAGACAAGAAAAAATAAACGAGATTCTAAAATCTCTAAAACCAATCAAAGATTATTCTAATTTTGAAGCCACTAAATTAATCAATGATCTTCTTTTAGAAAATCAAGGCATTGCTGGATTTATTAATGGACTTAGTGATAACTATGGTTATTATAAACATAATGATTCTGATTACGATGATGATCCTAGCATAGAAAATCATAATGAGGTAGATCTTGATTCTTATACCAGCTTGGAAATAGATTTCTTGCAAGAAAGACAAATTGCTTGGATTCTAAAAAGTTATATAAAAGATCAGGCTTATAGCTTATCTAACAGATGGTTTACAATCAATCCTGATTTAAATTATACAAGAATGTTTGAAAATGAATATAACCAAGTTTTAAATGAATTATTAGAAGTTTTAGAACTGTATTTCTTAACTCAAATTACACCTTCTTAACAAAATTATAAACCACCCTATGCTTACACTCGCACAAAAACTTGAAATAATCCATCCGATTAATCAAAAATTAACTCATGATTTTTTAAACAATAATAGAATTGATTACAATGTATATCTTTGTTGTCGACTAGCTAATGATCTTGCCTTGTGGGATCACAAAGCATATGATGAAGAATTTGAAGAAGGTCAATTGCTGTATAGAGATTTTATTAACTCTGATTGCAATGATGAAAGTCGAAACCTTTATAATTGCCTTGAAGATTTTATTAATTCGCTTTTAGAAAAATAATTTATATCTCAGGTGATTATCCTTTTTAAAATCTAATTATTTGCCCTCTGTTAGCTGAGATTCTAGTTGTTAGAAAGTTTATGTGATAATGTACTTTCTGCGGTATCAATTGCTAGGATCTTGGCTAACAGAGGGTAAATATCAAAAAATTAAGTTGATAATTAAAGTGTTGAAATCGTATGCAATTTAAAATAGTACCGCAATCCGAACTTATCAAAAATGAAGTGACCCCTGCTGAAGGTGAAACTTATCTAAGATTATACTACGAATATGGAGAGTATAATCAAATGAAAGTTAACAATTTAAACTTAGCACTTAAAAGTTATTATGCTGGTTATAAAATTAGATTAGAACCAGTCGTAATACCTGGTAAATCTTTTAAAATTTGGTATACTATTGTACCTACGATTGCTTTACAATTATTTCCTTTAGAAGAATTTGATCAAGATAATCTTATAACAGAAAATTCAACTGAAGAAAGAAAAGATAAAGCTAAGTTAAATAAAATTGAAGAAATTAAAGCTAAATTAAAACGAGCCGTACAAAATAAGTATGCTATTGAGCCACAAGAATATCAAGGAGATCTTGAGGGTGTAGTTTGGCAACCAATGCCTCACCAGGATAAAATTACCCGCTGGTGCTTAGCTAGAAAAAAAGTTATTATTGGACTCGGACCGAGAATGGGAAAATCTTTAATTGCTATATTAACGGCTATTTATTCAGGTAATTTTGACAACACTCTTATTATCTCACCGTCTCATTTAGTTTCCCAGTGGAAAGTTGACTCTCAGAGAGAAGATCTAAATGCAGATATTTTGCATTACAATGGTGGTAAAACTCGTCCCGATGGTATTCAACATTTTTGTAAAAAAATAGTTAGTGGTAAATCTGTTAAATATGAAGTAGCCAAACCACTCAAAAAGAAATACCAATGTATAATTATTGATGAATCAAGAAAAGTTAAGGGTCACACTACAGCTTTTTATCAGTGTACTCAAGCTATTATAGATTATTGCCAACCTGAATATGTTTTATTACTAGACGGCACACCTAATCCTAACAATCAAGGGGAATTTTGGACACAGCTTAAACTAATAGATCATCCAGCAGGAGATATAAGCAAAGCAGAGTTTGAATTGGTATTTAATAATTGGTTGATGACACAACCAACAGAGGCAGGTAAAGAGTATAGAACTAGTACTAATGCTCTACTTAAAGAATTATTAGCTCCAGTGGCTCAAATTCATACAAAGAAAACACTTGGCGTAAACTTGTCTGAATATAAAATAGAACAGCAAGAATTATCGGTTCCCGATAGTTTGCAAAAAGAATTGGATGAGATCAAGGAAAAAGATATGCAGATTATTATTAATCAAGGAAGTATTGATTCTAAGACAATCAGCACTTCACTTGTAAAAATGATAGTGGCTTGTGCTAGATATAAAGTGCAATATACTCTTGAATATCTTAAAACTCATCCTGACAAAATTGTAATCGGCTCAAGTTATAATAATGGAGTTTTGGATGAATTAGCTTCAAAACTGGATCTCCCAGTGTTAAAAGGTGGGGTATCAATGACTATGCGAGATAAAATAGTCAAAGATTTTCAAGATAAAGATTTAAATGTTTTATTAGCTCAACTGGCAGTGGCAGATTGTGGACTTAATCTAAGTAGTGCTAAAACTTTATATTTTCATAATTTACCTTGGTCGCTAGGTGCATTTATACAGTTTTTGAGTAGACCTTTAAATGTAATGAAAACAGAAATAACTAATATAGTTATACCTTACTTTAAGGGGACAATAGAAGAGGGTATGATTTCCACACTTGTTAGAAAAGCAGAAAACTTCGAAAGTCTTTTGGATAAACTTGATGATTCGGAAGAAGATGGAGGTTTATCAAAAGAATTAAATATTGTTAAAGAATTTGCTAAAGATTACTGGGCAGAATTAATGGGAGAAGTGCAAAATCGTAAATAATTTATATATGATCAAAAAATTAAAATTACCGAATATTTCACCCAAATTAGAATATGTTTCTGCTGAAAGTGAGTATGATATTAATCGCACAAATGCAGGCTTAGATTTAATATTTGATTTAGCTAGTAAGATTTCTAAAAAAACTAGAAGTAAACATATTAAACAGATCATATATGATATTCATAGATTAACCAGTATGTTAAATACAACTCATCGGAAATATTTAATAAATACATGGATATATGAAGAAGATATTACAACTATTACTCACAATATAAAACTTTAATTTATGCATATAATGAAAGATTTAAACAAGAAACCGAATATTATTTAGAGCAACAAGAATTGTATCAAAAGCAAAAAGAAAAACAAGATAAAATAAATAAAATAAATAAAATTAAAATGCTTGAAAAAGAGTTAAATATGCTTAAAAACAGCAATTTACTTGACAAATAATTTATTATACAGTATTCTTTAGCTGGGAAGGAAAACCCGTCAAACCAATTTATTCAGAAATCGTCTAATCGGTAGGACGCTTGCCTTTGAAGCAAGTAATTGAGGTTCGAGTCCTTGTTTCTGATCCATTTAAGAGTTGAAAAGTAGAGTGGCGGAAATATACGCTCCTGTGTTCTAGGCACATTTTGCAAAAGGTCTGGTGGTTCGATTCCACAATGCAAATTGCAGGTGTAGAATATCTAAATAGTATTTTGGATCATATAAATTGGTCGCACCAATGAAATTGAGAAAAAGTATGGAAAAAGATAAACCAACCCTGTCTCTACTTTCCAGCTTTTAAAGCTGTTTTTTACCAATTCAGAGAAGGAAAACTCACCAAACCGATATATATATTATTATGCCAGGAAATACAGTCGCCTACGAAGGCACACCAGCGATCTACTACGAGCTAGTAGAGAAGTTTCAGGTTCCAGTAATCGACAAGATTACTAAGAAGCAAAAAGTTTCTAATGATGGTAGTTTGGTTACTTATGAATCACCAGCTATTGTTTATTGGGATAGAGATGAGCAAGAGACTGTTTTTAAGTTTCTTTCATTTGGAGGCAAGCCAGTTAGATTTGATCTTTGGGATGCGAAAGAACAAATTTCTAAGAAAGATGGCAAAAAATTCTTTACGCGTAATTTTTCTTTAGAATTTCATTCATACAATCAGTATGGAGATTTAGTTAGAGAAGTGCTTAAAATGAATTATAACTCTATTTTAGGCAAGTCTATCATATCTAAGTTAGCTTCTGTTGATGATTTTAGCGATGTTAACATCGCTGTAGGTCAATTCATGGACAAGGAGAATAATAAAGAAGTTAAATATGCTAATGTACTACAAGGTAAAACCAAGCTAAAAGCCAAAGTTGTCACCAAATACGATGATAAAGAATACGCTGATGACATCATGCCTTTGCCACCTAAAAGGTATTTAACTGAGAATTTACAAAAAACAACAGATATAAAGGAAGCAGGATTAGATGACCAAGGTTATGCTATTACAGATCCTACTTGGAAGAAAGAGGTTAATGCTATTTACGAAAATGTGTGTGGAGGGCTTAAAATCTTAATAGAAGGTTTTGCTAAAGAAAATCCTGAAATTCCAACATTTGCAGTTACTGAATCAGTAGAGCTAAATGAAGATGAGGATGATACACAATTTGTTCAAGATGAGCCAACTCAACCAGTTCCTCTAGTAACAACTAAGTCTAATATGCCAATCGCTGCAAAAACTCCAGCTATTACAAAGACTATAGTTACAGAAGAGATTAATTTGGATGAAGACATCTTAAACGATGACGAAGTTCTTGAGTAATTTTTAAACAAGTATTAAGAGGGGTGAAATCCCCCTCAATTATAAAAATTTTACAATATGCCTAACAAAACAATCACACAATCTAATCCTGCAACTGCAACAAATGTTTTAAATGACTCTAAAGAGTTATATGCCTTACCAAATTTTAATTTAACCGAGGTTCAATTATCTAGTATTTCAACTACTGCTCAAGAACAATTAGCAGAGATCGAACTAAAATATCCAATCAGCTTTGTTCCAAAAACTCAGGAAGAGTGTAACGAGATGATGGGAGCATTTAAAACCATTAAAAATATATTGAAATCAGCAGAAGATCAAAAAGACAACTTTTTATCTGAATTGAAAATTTTTAGCAATAAAGCAAAAGAAGAGTTGAAAAAATGGGAAGCTTTAGCTGAATTTAATACGATAAGTCCACTCAAGAAAAAAGCTGAATTTTTAAAAGTTGCTATTCTTAAAGCTGATGAAATTTTTACAAAAAAACTGGCAGAAGAAATGGAAGCTAAAAGAATAGAATTAGAAAAAACAATCGAAGAAAAGAAAGAAAAAGCTGTAGAACAACTTCAAGCTGTAGGATTAGATACCTCAGATGTAGAAGATCAAATCGACCAACTTTTAAATAATAAATTAGCAGAGATAGAGCAAACTCAAATAATTCAACCTAAAACAGTCGTTACAGCATCAGGTGGTGTAACAAAAGTTGTTAGTTATAAGATCAACCTAGAAAAATCTGATAAATTAACAATTTTAAAATGGATATTAGAGCATCCAGAACATTTAAGTTTATTTACATTGAATGAGGTATATGCAAACAAGATGTTTAAGAAAACAAAAGATAATCCAACACCTATGAAAGTTGATGGTTTAATTTTTGATAAAATTACTAATTTAAGATAATTATATGCCTATTACAGATCAACAAACTATTGTAGATAAATTTGCATTTTATCAAGAAAATGAAGGTAATGACTTTTTTTTTGTTAAACGATTGGAATTACTTAAATTTTTAAAATTTGAATTTATTAAACAATTTCTAAATGATGAAGGTGTTAAAAAAGGGGTAGAAGATTTTGATAAAGATATTTTAGAGGTTACAGAAGAAAATATTAAAAATCAAATTATAAGTTACTTACCATTTGCATGGGAAAAAGCAAATGATGAGAAAGGTCTTTCAGCCAATAGATCTATAGATCATTTTAAAGCTTTGTTATGGCTTTTAAATGATGGAAGCTTAGAAAAAATGGAAAGCATTGAATATGAACATTACGGTAAAGAAAAATTAATTTTTATAAGCGAATTGGTTGGTTTTGATTGGAAATCAGTCGATAACGGAGTTAGAATCAATAATTAATTATGGCTATATTATAATTTTACTATGAACAATATTGTTTTTAGTTGCTATTTTCGCTGTATATAAAAGAGATAGTGATTTAAATCAAAGAATTATTGATTAAGAATTACGTTTAAAAAATAAGGTTGGTAAACCTATTGAAGCCTCCAATTAAACAAACACATATGTCTAAATATAAAAATATTATAATAGTTGTTTTAGTTCTGATTGCAGGAATTAGTATATATTCATTTTTAAATGATAAACCAAAACCTCAAATTAGTGCAGTAAGTGATAAAATTACTATTGATTCACTTAAAGAAAAAAGAGATTTGGTCTTGAAGCAAAAAGAAGATCAATCAAAAGTAAAAGATAAGTTAATAAAAGACAAAGAAAATGCTATTAAAAAGTTCGATGACGAGATCGACAAAGCAAATTCTAATATTAAGTCTTTAGATGCTGATTTAGAGTTAGCACAGAAAAAACTTGATGACTCTTTAAAACCATCTAAATAATTTTTTTATGTTCAATAAAATTATAATTGCTTTAATGGTTACAATATCAATTACCACTATGTTTGTTAATAATCAACTCGAACCTAGTAAAGAACAAATTGTGGTTGCCAGTAGTAAGCTGATAGAAGTAAAAAATGAAGTAAGCTATGAAGTTGCCACAATAGACAAAATTTCTTCATTAATAACTCCAAAAATACCAGATTCAAATATTTCTCTTTTACCTAATAAAAAAGAGGAAACTAAAATTGAACCAGTTAGCCAAAACAGTCTTGATATAGATCAAGAGATTATTAAAGCTATTCAAAAAGTATCAGAAAAAAATAATCTTGATTATCGGTACTTGATGACTATTTGTCTTTCAGAAGGATGTAGAAAACCCCAAGATGTTGGAGATAATGGGTGTTCGTTTGGAATATTTCAAATGAATATGTGTAGCGGTAAAGGTCGTTGGAAAATCGTTTATAATGGATTAAAGCTAAAAGATTGTGCTTTAAATTACGAATGTGCGGCTGACTGGACTTTAAATGTTCATACCATCAAAAAGTACTGTAAAATAAAAAACCAGCAAATAGAGAGTTACATAGATTGTTTGTCAAAACATCAAGGAGGTAATCCTGCCACTTGGTATAAGGAAAAAATCTATAGAAATGCTTTATTTTTAGGGCTTCCTAAGTAAAAAAACAACAGCATTATCAAATTTTAAAAATTAATTTATATGAAAAAAACTTTAAATCTGCATACATTATTAAGTAATCTATCTGCAACAAATTGGGAATTATATAAAAAATTAGAACCTGTTTTATCCAGTAGCTTAATCAAAGAATTTACTAAAGATGATTTGCTATTTGCTTTAATCGCAGAAAAATTTAACTTTAAAGGGTCTTTAGTGGAATTAGTAGATGAAGTTTTTAACTCATCTAAAGAAATATCTAAAGCTACACAAGGGGTTACAACAAATCAAACAAAAATCTCAAATATTGGTAATAGATGGTTTGGTAATGGCAATGTTAATATACAAGTTGGGAAAAGTGTAAATGATGATAAAGATTCTAATAGTGTCTTTCAAATTGAAAATCAAAATCAAGCCAATATATCTAGTTCAAACTCAAAAAGAAACAGAATACATAGGATTGACAGCACTTCGTGCAATATATCAGATCAAGAATTTGATGAGTTATATATTGACTGTACATTGTGTAGATTAGATAATGTAATTGTTATAAGAAAGCTGGTAGTCGATTGTACATCTATTGATGGCAAGGTAAATTTGTCAGAAAATTGCATTGTCAATATAGATTCTAGTTCTAACAACCTGAAAATAAACTATATTTAACTAGAGTTTTCTAAGAATGACCAACTCATATAATTTGAATAAAATAACTTATCCTCTAGTCTGTAAAACCCCTACGCCTTTAGGCTAGGTGTAGTTGACAAGCTCTATTATTTTTTAAACTCAAGATTAAATAAACTATAATTATGTCAAATAAATTTAAAATCGGTGACCTTGTCAGAATATTGAACGGCTCTAAAATTAAAAACAAAAGTTCAATATTATTTTGGGCAGCTGATATGAATAAAATGGTAGGAAAATTTTATTATATTGAAGGTATCATCGACACAAATAATTATTTTATATCGGGATACGAATTTGATGAAAACTGGTTAGAACTTGCAGAGCCGAAAGTAAAACCTGAAACCAAAAAAGGTTTTGACCCTGAAAATTTGACTTTTGATGGTGTTGCCATTGAAGAAGGAGATAAAGTTGAGATTTTTATTAATTCCAAGGCTCTTAATAAACATAAAATATTTAAAGTTGAATCGGAAGATTGTGGCGGAGATGGGGTTGTCATAAAACCGCCAAATGATAAAAATTTAGGAATTCCTCTATATATGCTCAATTTGGTAAACCACTTTCCAAAGCTTAAAAAAGATTTGGAACTTGAAAAGCTTAATGAAGAGCTTCAAAAATCGATTGATGGATTAAATACGAATGAGCATTTAGTGGACTTTAGTCCTGCTTTAAACCATTACTATCAAGCCAGAAAAAATCTTGAAAATTATAAATCTACAAAAAATTAAACTTATGCCTTTCCAATTTTACAAAAAATACACTGTAGCAGAAGTCAAAGAACTTCTAAACGAAATTGCCGAAAAATACCCAATTGGAAAAGTTTGGGTTGACCATAATCCAAATAATCAAGGGGAGAAAACCTGTTTGTATTATTATATTGATATGAGGGGTGATTTTTCAACTTGGGTCCAGAGCCAAAATAATATTAACAAAATTGATTATCGTTCAGGTATATCTTGGATAGACGGCACATACAAAGGCACTTTTACCTTCGTTCCAGTTAACGAGGGAGTAAAACCACAACTGTTTGAGGTCGGTGATTTAGTCGAAGTATGTGAGTCTGCACGTGAGTGTGGGGATTTTGAAGATTGGAATAGAGAAAAAAAGGATATGATTGGTAAACAATACATTATTGATAAAGTCAAGGATGATAGTTATGGAATAAGATATATGATTAGTGATTTTTATTTATTCCCCCATTACGCCTTAAAAAAAGTAATTGAGGCACCAAAACCAATCAAAAAATCTGTAACTTTAGAGCTTACAGATGAACAGTTACAGCAGATTAAACAAACTTATAATTTGTAGATTTATGAACTCGAAAAATTAATCTAACTTTTTTTAACCATTTAAACAATCAAATTATGCCACAAATTATCAATTTTGAAATTGACGCTGAAAAATTATTTCCATTATCTGCATCCGAACGGATCACTCATATTCGAAAAGTGATGGAATCAAGTGTTTTTACTCATCCATACTATTTGGAGAGCATGGTAAAACAAATTCTTAAAGATGAAATTAAAAACTCTATTGCTGAAAAAAAACCTAAAATAGATGAAATTATTAATGAGTACCTTGATGTTAATTTAACAGAATATTCATCTGCGAAGTCTTCAATAGAAGAAACTTTTAGAAGTTTTTTGAATTCTCAATGGATTGACCTTAAACCTCAAATCACTGAGTACCTAGAAACTAGGCTCAAAGCAAATAACAATAGTCTTTTTTCTAAAATTATTTTAAACAATATTGGTCGTCAGATTTTAGATGTTTTATTAGTTAAATTTTCAGGCAGGTCACCTAGTAGTGATTATGACGAGGATGAAGATGGAGATGAAGAATAACCTTTTTTAGCCAAAAAACAAACACAAATATGACCATACCAAAAATAAACCTCGAACCGGATCCAATTTACAAGTCAAAACTTCACCGCAAAGCTATGAACTCATACATCACCCTGATGATCATTGCCTCAATTGGAATCGGAGGCTATGCACAAGCTACTGATGATCTAAAACAGCGTCAATCTCAACCAATAGTAGCACAAGCACAACAGCTTACTGCCTCCAGTGGTGAGATTGTGCAGACTGCTAGTATAGAGCCTCTAAAACCCGACAGCCTGAAATTTCCGGATAATTCAGATCGAGCAACCAGACTTAACGCCTGGATAGCCAAAAAACAACCAAACAGTCCCCTAAACAACTCAAATTTCGACACAGGCAAAATCCTTATCGAGATTGAAGAAGAAACCAAGGTCAAAGCTGAGCTCATACTCGCTAAGGCATATCAAGAGACAAAACTTGGGACCGTCGGAGTCTGCAAGCGAAATGCCGGATCCGTTGGTGAGACAGACAGTGATCGTAAGCTTGGTAAGTTCTGCCAAGACTTTAGATCGGAGAATCAAGCCAAAAGCATTGACCGTATGGAGCATTATCAGACTGATGACTACTTATATAAGTCACTACGTGCGATCGCTAATACTATGAATAATCAGTATTTGGGAAGTGCTACAGTGCTGTGCCAACTTTCTAAAGGCTACAAAGGTTGTACAGACGATCAGGTCAAGATCATGCATGGTCAAGTGATTAGATTGACAAAAAAGTACATTTATGTACATAATAAAGTATGTATATAACAGGTAAACAAGCTTCAAAGAAATTTGGGTATAATGCGAGGACTATTTCAAGATGGGCTTTAGCTGGTAAAGTTAAATTTATAGCTTCACCAGGTGGACATAAAAGGTTTTTAATAGCTGATTTAGAAAACATCTCACAAGGAGAAGACTTAAGAGAAATTGTATTGTATGCTAGGGTTTCTACATCTACTCAGAAAGATGACCTAGAAACTCAAAGAGTGTATTTATCAAAGTTTTACCCACAAGCTAAAGTATTAACTGATTTAGGAAGTGGTCTTAATTTTAAGAGAAAAACATTTGTTAAGCTGATGGATCAAGTAGGGAGAGGAGAAATAAAAAAGATTGTGATTGGTCATAAAGATAGATTATGTAGATTTGGATTTGACTTTGTTGAATGGTATTGTAACCAAAACAAATGCCAAATTGAAGTATTAGACAATTCAAAACTTTCACCACATCAAGAATTAATGGCAGACTTTATGGCAATAATGCACTGTTTCAGCTCCAAACTGTACTTTTTGAGAAGATATGAGAAAGAGATTAGTCAAGAAAAGCTTGACAAGATTGACACAAGTATATAAACTTACAATATATGTTATGCAAAAAAAGGATTAAAAAGATTGACACCATTAAAACAATGGTGGTTACATCTATTTCCTTTGTTGATAACAAAACTAATCAAGGCAAGCTAGAAAAGATTAAACAAATAGCTAAACTATGTGGCGAGGTTAGAACTGATATCTGGAATAAATACAGTGTTAAAAAAGGCTGGAATTGTGATGTATTCGCCACAACTAAAGATCACATAGCTAATGTCAAACACTATAAAGATTATAATTTAAGCTACAAGCTATTTGGAAGGACTATGTATCAACTTTTGAAGGATATATCTTTGTACCACGAAGCAATTAAATCTCATGTAATTAAAGCTATATATAAAGAATTTCAAGATAAAGGGATAAGAAAAGAACTTTGCAATATTGTGAAAAGCGGCAGTTGGAAAGATATTGAATCAAATCCTTGGCTACATAGGCAAGTCAGAAAATACCTATACAAAGGTCATTCTCAAGTTAATAACCAAATCATGCTTTCTAAAGAGCAATACAGAATCAAAACCGATGACAAAAATAACCAATGGGTTGGGGTGTCAAGTAATGTTAGTAACAAGATTATCTGGTTACCATTAAAAGGGAAAGTTGATATAACCAGCGAAGTTAGACTTGTTATTAAAGAAAATAAAGTTGAATTACATTATCCAAAAAAAATTGAAATAGAAAGAAACCTTAAACAAAAAGCTGAGAGGGTAGGTATTGACCGAGGTTATACCGAAGTCTTTGCTACTAGTGATGGTGAGTTTCTTGGTGAAGGATTGGGTAAGATAATTTCAAGCTATACTGAGCAAACTACTGAAAAATGTAAGAAAAGAAACAAGTTAGGAGCTATTGTTAGAAAATTGAAAGCTACTAATAATCAAAAATCAATTAATAAAGCTAATAGAATAGTTAGAAATAATCTAGGGAAAATTAAACTTAATAGAAGTACTTTGAAAGCCCAAAGACAAATCAAAAATGTTATCCTACCAGCTGTTAATCAGTTGGTTAATAATTACAGCGAGATTGCTTTAGAAGATTTAAGTATTCCAATTGTTTCTAACAAGCCAATGAGAAAGAAAACTAAACATAATTTATCTCAATGGTGTAAAGGAGAGGTAATTAAGGCTTTAGAACATAAAGCAAAGTTGGGATGTTCCCAGCTATATTTGCAAGCAGCAGCTTATACCTCGCAATTCGATGTACATACCCAAACACTAGCTGTTAGGCGTGGAGATTGGATTTATTCCATAACTGGGGGGAAGTATCAAGCAGATGTTCTTGCATCTCAAGCTATTCTTGAGCGTAGTTATGATAAGGAAATAACCCAATACATGAATCATGTGACAATTAAATCTATATTATGGCAAAGAACTCAAGAGTATATAAAACGGTGTGGTATGGACTGCACCATGACACTAGATATGTTTAAGGAAGAGATCAGATCTCGTCATCACCTCAACATCAATCAGTGAGCAAATTAACTTAATTATGTACATTTATGTATGTTTTTGAGTATCTCAATACTATGCTTCTAATGCTCACCATTCGGGAAGTCTTGTTGATATTTTAAAGGATATTACAGGGGAAGGGTGGAATTTACAATCAAATTTTAAAAATTAACTTATGCCTTATTACCAATCACATGAGCAAATTTATGATCTTGGATTCATCGAGGGAGTGTTAACATACTATCTCGACACTGCAACAGATGAAGAGCGAAAAAAAACGATTGAAAAAGCAATCGAAAAATTAATTAAGTTAAAAAATGAATTTATAAAATTATAATTATGCTTAAATTTAAAATCGGAGACCGAGTGAGAATATTGGACGGCTCAAAAATTAAGAGTAAAAGTCAAATCAGCTGGACTGAATCTACAGATGGTTTTATTGGCAATATTTTTATTGTTGATGCTCTTGTCGGGGACGGAGGAATCTCATTAGATAACGAGCCAGATTATTACTGGGACGAAAACTGGCTTGAACTTGCAGAGCCAGAACCTGAAAGCAAAAAAGGCTTTGAGCCAGAGAGTTTGACTTTTGACGGGGTTAAAATTGAAGAGGGTGATGAAGTAAATATTTGGGGTCAGCCAAAAACATTTACTGTTTGCAAGAGCCAAGACAAATCTGAAATTATTTTTATAAATTATAAATCTGATAAAATTCCACTTGGTTGTTTTAATGTTTTAGACCACTTCCCAAAAGCTAAAAAGGACGAAGAGCTTAAAAAGTTAGAAAACGAATTTCATGTAAAAGAGAAAATCTTAAAAGATTGGATAACATTATCTCTGAATGACGAGCAATTAGATCTGGTAGTTGATAACCATGATAAAGCAATTGATAACTATTACCAAGCCCGCAAAACCCTTGAAAATTATGGACAATCTAAAAAAAATTAATTTTGACTAAAATATTAAAAGATTTAAAATTATAAATATATGATTAAAATCATCAAACATGCTTATAACCTCCTAAAATCAGACGCTCGAATAGGAATCACACAAGATAGATACCTTGACCAGTTTCGCTGGTTTTGGTTACTTGTAGATTTTTTAACAAGTCCATATTTTTTGGTAGCTTTAATTGCTGTAGAATCAATAGCGATTTATTCTGCGATTTATTTTTAAAAAACAAACTCAGTTTTACTTATGCATTCAACCCAAACGGGTTGTTTTTGTTTCAGGTTGACAAAACTTCTTAATCTTGCAACTGTAAGATCATGTCATTACATTTTCTTAATTTTACTCAAGGTCTACAGATCTTATCAAGTGATGGTGAGCATAATCACGATATTCTGATTGATATTGAGAATCTTGTAGAACGATCTACTATCAATATAGACGGCAAGACTACCAATATTAGCGATGATCTACAGCACCTAATTGTCTCTTGGATCCATGAGAAAAAATTAAAACAGCTTGAATACTTAGAATCTGGTCAACTAGATCCTGAATTTCGTAAAAAATATTGGACTTTGAAATAAGATCAAAATATCTAATATAATGAATACATACACAATCTCTAAGATAAGTAAGGAAACTGGCTACTATAGAGTCGGAGTATCTAAGTTTCTTAACTCAGACAAAAGATTTAAAAAATCCATGAAAAATGGACTGATAGTTTTTAAGTCCGATTTAAATCTGGACGAAATAAATCAGATTTTAAACGAATATAAAAAACAAAATAACAAAAACAATATACAGAAATATAACAAATTAAGAAACCTTAATAAGGTATAAATACAGTTCGTATAGTCATTTACATGATCTAGCACTTGACAGATTATGTATAATATCTTATAATGAATATAAGAAATCAGGAAATTATTTTTTTAAACAAATTTACTATTCTATAAATAACTTTAAATTATGCCTAAACTAATATTTTGCGATCTTAATGAATCGCTAGTCAAAAAAGTAAAAGAACTTTTTAAACAAAATCAAAACAATAAATGGAATACAGAACTCGAAGCTGTTTGTGGAGATGTTTTTGAATGTCAGAAACAAAACGAAGGATACAAAATCTGCACCGCTTCTAACCCTGATTTCCATATGGGTGGTGGGTTGGATAAGTTAATTGCTGATAGATTCAGTCAAGAGATAGGTAAGCTAAAAGAGTTTGATTATACAGATGATATTTTTTATACTATTTCAGTTGATTCTGATTTAAAAGCGACAGAAAAAATAATAACTCGTGCTTTAATTGGAATTTTTGCCTTTAGATATGTAAATCTAATTTTCACAGGTTTAGGAAGTAGCATTGGCGGAATGAGTGAAGATGATTTTTTGGAATGTTTAAAAAAAGTTGTTTCTGCTGATCTACACTATGCTAATTTGAGCAATGCTAATTTAAGCTCTGCTAATTTGAGCAATGCTGATCTACACTCTGCTGATCTACACTATGCTAATTTGAGCAATGCTAATTTAAGCTCTGCTAATTTGAGCTCTGCTTATCTGCACAATGCTAATTTGAGCAATGCTAATTTGAGCAATGCTAATTTGAGCAATGTTGATCTACACTCTGCTGATCTACACTCTGCTAATTTGATCAATGTTAATCTAAGCTATGCTAATTTGAGGTCGGCTGATCTAAGCTATGCTAATTTGAGCTCTGCTTATCTGCACAATGCTAATTTGAGGTTGGCTGATCTGCACAATGCTAATTTAAGATTAGCTAATCTAAGCTCTGCTAATCTAAGCTCTGCTAATCTAAGATCTGCTGATCTAAGCTCTGCTAATTTGAGCCAAATTGTAAATTTTTTTGATCCTCTGAAATGGTTAAAAGAAAATTTTGAGTTTGATGAAAAAGGCTTAATAGTCTACAAAAGAATTGGGACTACTGCTTTTAAATCGCCTAATAATTGGATTATTGAACCTAACTCAATAATCGAAGAGCTGGGAGTTAATCCACTACCCACAGTTGATTGTGGGTCAGGTGTGAATTTTGGAACTTTGGATTGGTGTCAAAAAGAATACACTGATTCTAGTCTTTGGAAGTGTAGAATAAATTGGATGGACTTAGCAAGTGTTGTGGTTCCGTACAATACAGATGGAAGAGCCAGGTGCCAAAGATTAGAACTTTTAGAAAAAATTACAGGGTAGCAAACTTCAATGCTTCGACTTTTTTAATAACTAACAAAAACAACCAATATTTTCTAATATTTTTTATTTTAGTTTTTTTAATCAATAATTTTTAATGCTTTTAATTAATTACATTGAAAATTTAATTAAATACAAATTAGTTAATTATATTTTAGCTGATCCAAGAATAGTAGCAGAAATTTCACAAATGACTGCTACTTGCCTTAAACAATATTTGCTTTGGAGTTATTATGTATCTGATGTAAATGATGTATTAAGTCTTAATCAAGAAAATCAAGAAATAATAACCCAAAGTATTTTAGAAATAATAACACAATAATATGCCTAGACACTTAGCAACAGTAAAAATAATTACCAATATTCAGCTTATAGAGGGAGCTGATAATATTGAAGTAGCCACAATTAATAATGGATGGAAAGTTGTACTTAATAAAAATATCCATACTATTGGAGAAAAAGTAATCTATTTTGAAATAGATTCTTTACTTCCTCCTGTTGAGTGGAATGAATTTCTCTCTAAAGGAAACAGCTTGAAAACTACAGTATTTGAAGGCAAAAATTATACTGGATACAGATTAAAAACGATAAAGCTTCGTGGACAAATCAGTCAGGGCTTAGTAATGCCTTTATCTATCTTGCCTAAAGAAGATTATGAATTAGGGCAAGATGTCTCTGATATTCTAGGAGTGGTTAAATATGAGCCTCTAATTCCTGCTAGTATTAGTGGAGAAGTAGAAGGTCCATTACCTTCATATATTATCAAAACTAACGAAGAGAGAATCCAAAATATCTCGAATCACATATTCGCTACTTATAAAGATACACTTTTCAGTGTTGTTGAAAAACTAGATGGAACTTCTATGTCAGTTTACTATATAGATGGTAAATTTGGTATTTGTGGGCGTAACTGGGAATTTAAATCTGTCACTGATAACTCTTTGACTAGAAAAGCTAGAGAGCTTGGACTGGAAAGAATTATGAAAGAAATCTTAAAAGAGACTGGTTCATTTGCAAGCGGAATAGTTTTTCAAGGAGAATTAATCGGTGAAGGTATTCAAAGTAATAAATATAAAATCAAAGGGCAAGAATTTAGAATATTTAATGGCTATTATTTACACGTGATTGATGTTCCAACTATTTTTACTCCTGAAACATTGGATTACTATTGTGAGAAATATAGTCTTAAAGTTTGCCCTACAATTACTAATAGTTTTGTCTTACCAAAGACTCTTGATGAACTATTACAATATGCAGAAGATAAATCTAAGCTAACAGATACTACCAGAGAAGGTATTGTCCTTAGACCTTTGTCGCCTATTTTTGATACAGAATTAGGAAAAAGTCTAAGTTTTAAGGTAATTTCTAATAAATTTTTATTAAAATATCACGAGTAATATGTCTTACGCCAAAGAATTATTAGAAAAAGAAATTCACAATAGATTAATTGATAATCCTAAATCTGCAATAGAAAGTATCTCTTTTCAAAAAATGGTATTAGAATTAAATGATCCCGAAGCTTATATTGAAATTGAAAAACAAGTTAAAAAATATAGATTTAAATGAAAAAAATAAATCAGTTAAGTATGGCTGTAGCAAAACTGAACAAGAAAATATTAACCTTTTTAAAGCATTCAAAAATCTTCATAAATTTTTAGGGGATTATTTATTTTAAAACAATGAATCTTTTAGCTCCTGCAATAAGTCTCAAAGAGTATTGTAGTTATTATCAATTTTTAGAATATCCATTAATCCTAGCTTATTTAAAACAAAATATAGATACTTTACCTACAAAACATTTGTTTATTATTAAAAGCAATAAAATAAGTTTAATAATCAATAATCCATTATTATATCCTCCATCAATATTATTTCCAACTATGAATTTGATCACTAATTTTTACAAATTAAAACCTGACGAAGATTTAAATTATATTTGTAGAATAGAAGATTATTGCTCTAAATGGAGTTTAGTAAAAGCTAATTTTATAAATTGGTTAAAAAGTGCTGGAGAACCTTTTAATAAAATGATTACTGATGATGGATATTTTATTTTTCCTTTAAACACTCAACCTATAGTAAGTTTCCCAATAGCAAAAGACAAATTATTAAAAAAAACTGTGCTTGTAGATGATTTTATTGACAGTTGCTTTGAAAAGAATGTTATTTTTAGAAAGGAACAATATTTGTATGGTTATAGAATTTTAAGTCCAGTTGAAATTAATTATCATAATTTAAAACTTGGTGGAGAATTTAATTCAAATAAAATATTAGGAATTTACAGTTTAAACAATTATTATATTAACTTTTTTATACGCACTTTATGACTGACTCATTAGTTCAAACTTCAAGACACGCAGTTTTAGATTTAGTTCAGTTGATCGGAAATCTAAATTTAACTGTAGGGCATTATCGCAGTTACCAAAAATATCTTATCAAGCAAATTAACTCTATAGAACATAATGGTATGCTTGGACAAGAAGCATATTTAAAAATGATTGAAATTCAAAAAGATTTCAACCTTGATTTTGATGCCGAAGAGAAATTTAAAGCTTTAGAAAATTTTATCCAAAAAAATAATCAATTAGAAGCTATTAGAGAAGAGATCTTAGAAGTTAGAAGACTTTATATGTCTGAGTTACAAAAAGGTTTCCAAACCGATCCTAAGATGTGGTGTGCTTGCAAACATATGTTTGATGCTTTTATCCTGGCAGAAGAAGTAACTAATGCAAAAGGTAACGAAGATAATTCCATGCTAACTTCTTTAGAGGAGCGAACTTTTAGAATGATGCTTAAAACATTATCTCTTTTTTTAGGTTACGAGCCTATGGACTGTGAGTCATGTTTGACAGATCAAATACTTAAAACAGAATAATTATGTTTGGATTATATTTAGAACCAATTTCTATTGAAGAAATAGAAAAAAAAGTTAAAGAAGCTGGTCACCCTTTGGAATTTTATTATTACCTTTATAGTAATGATGATGAGGAAAAAATATTACATAAAAGTCTTTTTTCCGATAATCTAGAAGCTTACTATTCATTAAAAGGAAAAAATATATTTTTTGAAGAACAGGTGATGATTGGGGCAACTAAAAAATTTATGAAATTTTTTGAAACTATTTCAAAAAAAGTTGATAATTTTAGAACATATCAAAAAACAGATGAAGGATCTACTAATGTATTTTTTGAATTTGATTTTACAAGAAGGCATACAATTTATTTTGATCAAAAAAACGTGCTAGAAACTGTTGCCACAGATGGGTATATTCCTATATCTACTTGTGGTGGAGATTCTGCTTTAGAAAGCACTGAATTTTTATTTTTATTTATTATTGCTGCAAAAAGTTTAAATAAATCCTTATATCCTATAATAGATCTATACTCAAAAGATCCAAAATTAAATGTTTTTATAAATGATACAATTGATTATATTTTAGCTTAATGTTTACTATTAATTTTCATTCTCAATCATGTGTATATTATGTTGCTTCCAATAATAGCACAATAATTCTATTTACTTTTTATGTAAAAGACCAATCAGCAGTAGTTTCTTACAAAGTTGTCAATAATTCAATTTATTTATCAGGAGAAAAAACTATTCAACAACAAGTTGAAGACTACATCAAACAGGTAAATAAATCAGGTTGCTGTGGCTCTGGAGTTAAAAATATTCAATGGAAAATTAAAAATGATTTAACTATAACACAATAATATGCCAAAATTTAAAGCTACTAAAGAATCTAAAAAATTGCTACAAAGCAATCAACCTAAACCTAAACCAGTGATTATATACAGTGAAGATGGCGAAGAAAAAAGATATGAATTAACTACTCAAGAGTTTTTTCAAGCCACTCAAGGAATCATGCCTTTAGAGCTAACTGATAAATTAGATGCTGGGAAAGAAATCAGTATTGTTAGATTAGAAAATATTAAATTAACCAATATATTATAATGTTATGTTTTCACTATTACTCATTTCAATATTGATTGTAAGTACAATTTCTATAAACACAACACTTAAATTTTTTACAAAGATTGATCATATTTCACCAGAAACCACTATGCAATATATAAAAAAAAGTTCTTTTGCTGCATGGTTACTATTAAAAATATTAGATCCAATTTGGGATGTTGCGTATTTTGCTACACCTTTTGTTATAATTTTTGAGATTGCAAAATTTCTATTTAAAATTTAATTTATGCGTAAAAAAGTAAAATTTTTTGAAGAAGAAGGTGAAAAATATGATGCTAGTTATACCACTGGTAATGAAGGATTTGTAAATAAGGTACTATTTAGAGAATCAGGAGAAATAAAAGCAACTCAAGAACCTTTAAAACCAATTCTTAAGCCTGATTTTATTAGAACTTGCTCAGAATACTCCCTACTTTAGTGGGGAGATGAATGAGCTATAAACAGAGTGAACTGGGTGTCTATTGACAACTTTACAGAAAATATAATATACTGTAAAAGTCAATCTGTTATGTTAAAAGCGTATAAATACTGTATATTACCTACTAATGAACAAGCTGAAAAGTTTGCTCAGTTTTTTGGTGCTACACGATTTGCTTTTAACTGGGGATTAGATCAAAAGATTAAATTTTATACAACTAATAAACAAAAAATTAGTTGCTTTGAGTTAATCAATAATTTAACTGCTATTAAACAAGTAGAAGAGTTTGATTGGCTCAATGATATTCATAGCCAAGTGTTGCAAATGAGCTTGAGAAGACTGGATAATGCTTTTCAAAGGTTTTTTTCTAAAAGTCTCCAAGCTGGTTTTCCAAAATTCAAAAGTCGCAAAAACCCAATTCAAAGTTTCCAATATCCTCAAGGTGTTAAAATAGACATTGATAGTTCTACAATATACTTGCCTAAAATAGGTAAGATTAACTGTATTTTCCATCGTCAATTTCTTGGGAATATTAAAACTTGTACTGTTTCTAAAACTGCTACTGGTAAATACTTTGTATCGGTTTTGGTTGACGGCCTTGATCTGTCTATACCAAACAAACCAGATATTAAAAATATATCCAAAGCCGTTGGTGTAGATGTGGGAATCAAAGAATTTGCAACTTTGTCTAATGGTGAAGTTATTGCAAACCAAAGGTATCTGAAATCTAAACTTGCTAGACTTGCTGTCAAACAAAGACAATTGAGTAGGAAAGTTAAAGGTTCTAATGCTAGAAACAAAGCTAAATATCAAGTTGCTAGAGTGCATGAAAAGATAACTAACCAAAGAAATGACTTTTTGCATAAATTGTCTCATAAACTGATTAACGAAAATCAAGTAGTAGTTTGTGAAGATTTGCATGTTAAAGGTATGGTTAAGAATCATTGTTTGGCTCAGGCAATTAGTGATGTTAGCTGGTCTAAATTTTTTGAGTTGCTTGGTTACAAAGCAGATTGGAATGGCAAGCATTTTGTTCAAATTGGACGCTTTGTCGCAAGTTCTCAAATATGTTCTAATTGTGGCGTTCAAAACCCTGCTGTCAAAGATTTGGCAGTTCGTGATTGGGTTTGTAGTAGTTGTGATTGTGAACATAATAGAGATTTTAATGCTGCTAAAAATATATTAAATTTTGGTTTAATCAAACTCGGAATTAAGGAGCTAGTACCGAGTATAAATAAATCTGTGGGGAGCGGTGTTGGTTACAACGAGCTAAGAACCACGGAAGCCATCTCACTTTAGTGAGTGGTAGTTCACGAATATACATTTGACAAGATCTGTCAAATAACATACTTTGTTCATATCTATGAACTCAAAAAGAAACCACGTTGCACCTTACTTAAAAGCAGAATGTATTGATTCAATTAAAAATAATATACATACGCCCAGTACAGGATCTAAGCATTATAATATTCCAAGACAAACTATTTATGATTGGTTAAAAAAAGCTAATATTAAATATATAAAAAGAGTTACCATGAAAGGAAATAAAAATGCTTTGAAAATAAAACTTGACAAATAGCGTACTTTGTTTTATACTGTTTTTATAGTTATTTTTAACTATAATTTACAAATCTATAAAATTACAACTTATGTCTAAAAGTAAAAACGAAGAATTAGTTAAATTAGGAAACCACCTAAGAGCATTTAGAGAATCAAAAGATATTTCTCAAGAAAAATTAGCATTAATTGCTGAAATGCACAGAAATTATATGGGCATTTTAGAGAGAGGAGAGCAAAATGCTTCTTATCTGATTTTATTAAAAATTGCAAAAGCTTTAGAAGTTACAATCTCTGAATTACTAGATTTTTAATTTATCACTCAAAATACAATTAAATCAAATGAGTATTCCAAAAAAGAAATTATGATCAAAGCTATATAGTACAAATTATTGCCAATATAACCATTTTTACTATATGAATCAAATTAAAAAATATATATCTGAGCAAAAAAAACTCAAAAAAGAATCTGCTAAAACTAAAGCCAAAAAATTTATAGCTAATGGTGGTGATATTACTTTTGGTATTTCCAAAGAAGATCAAGAGCATTTACTAAAATCTATTAATCAAGCTTTAATTCTCAAAGAACATGGAGAAATTATTAGTCTTTGTGTACCAATTTTAGAAATTGATAAATTTGATTTAAAAACAATGATGGTTGAAGGGCATACTTGTGATGCTTTAGCAAAAAGAGTTGGTAAAAGAGTTAAAAAACAGCCTGTGAGCCTTGCTGACATCCATAATCATTATGGAATGGTTTATTTAGTTACAGAAGAACATAAGATGGTTAATGTGGACCTAGAAGTCAAAGAAATTAAAGTAGAAAAAGAAATTATAAAAATTGAAAAAACTAATTCTAAAGACATTTTAAAAGCTATAAACAACACGACTCATAAAATGTCCAAAACTTGGCAAGCTGATGCAGTTAAAGCAATTTTAGACGAGTTTTTAACTCAATTAAAAAATTAATCACAATATCTCTTAATCTAAGTAATATTAGTTATAAATTGAAAACCGCAGGAATTGCGGGGTTAGCTTGCGGAGTGTCCTCTGGCGGGGTATTAGCTTATGTTAATGCTAGCTATGATACTATGAAACAAGAAGCTCACGGGTCTTTAGCCCGTGGGTAGTTCACATGGTAGCCATGTATTATAATTTTAAAAAACCTAATAATCGTGATAAAAATAAAAGAAATTTCACTCGATGGGGGTTTGTAAACAAAATTGCTATCAATGGAATCGAATAATGAACTACACTTTTTTTAAACTAAATTATGCCTTTTGACTTTGACAACATTACAAAATATAGAGCTATTTTTAAGCCCAAAAATATAGATACTTTAAAACCTGAGTGTTTTGCTTATATTGGTAAAGAAATGATAGTAAGGGCTGTTTGGATAGAAGATAGTGGCCCATACAAAGGGCAATGGATATTTCAACAAAAAATACCCGATAATTTAGATTTGACTAATTGGATGCCATGTTTTTTACCAGAAGAAGATTTTGAATTTTTAAACGATTAAAAACAGAACTTGCAAATGGAATGTCTTGCCACATTACTAAATTTGAAATCATATAAAAACTGAACATAAATTTACAAATCCCCAATAAAGGGGATTTTAATTTATCTGATTGCTTTAATTGATTTAATTTTAGGAATCCTTATGCTAGTAGATCTTTTAGATGATTTAATTTTTAAACCTTTAACTCTTCTTGTTTTTAGTGATTTCACACCTTTTATTTTAGGAGATTTAGAGCTTGATATTCTTCTTGTTGATGAAGATTTTGATAATCTACTACTAGAGCCATAAACTCTTGATGACCCTCCTGATGACCCTCCTGATGATCCTCCTGATGATCCAAAACTACTTCCTGATGATCCTCCACTAACAGAAGCACGTTTATAGCTTGCCATTATTGGCAAAGCCTCACCTAATGATGTGCCTGGTTTTAGTAATCCAGCAGAAACCGCTTTATCTTGCAAAGCTTTAATTTCTGCAATAGCTTCTGACTGTGTAATCTTTCCATTTTCCAACTGGTTTTCAACAGTTTTTACACCTGCCCCAATATTTTGAGCTGTTTTAATCATATTCAAATTCACTAATTGTGGATCTATAACTTGCCCACCAGCAAACACATTTAGTAATTTTTCAGTGGCACTAACATTGGCGTTTACTATTACTTCTTTTCCATTTACATAAGTTGTATTTGTTTTAGGTTTTACATTTGCTTGTTCTGGCGTAATCAATTTATTCTCCTGCAATACACCTAATATATTAGGAATTGCCATTGATACCAAATTAGTTTTACTGGTTGAAATGTATAATGGTGATTTACCAGTATTGCCAACTTGTTGAGTAGCTAATTTAGCAATATCTTCAAATAGCTTAAATGGTTGACCTAGGATAACTGCATATCGTTGCTGTGGTGTCTTGTCTGTCTTTGGAAATGGCTTATCTCCTGTTATTTTCTCACCTATACCAAAAGGAATTTTGCCCAATAAATCTTTGACTGCTGAAACTGGATCTTCTCCTGTTCTATCTAAGTTAATTAAAACAACTCTGTTAGTTTCAGGATCAAACCAAGGAAATACATTACCAAAATTCGAAGCTCCCCCCATACCAGTACCAACTGTAGGATCTAAGTGAGTTATGTCTTTGAAAGTTTTTCTATCTTTGTCTGCATCTCTACCAGTAATTAAAGCAATCATTCCAATAATAATTTGTGCTAATACACCCATAGATCTTATTAATTGAGCATATGTTCTGGCTAAAGTTTTAACTGAATCAGTTACAGCCGAAACTTTTTCTTTACCTGTAGGATCTTCACCATTTGGTCCACTTTCTTTTTTACCTCTAAAAATATTAATATTTTTACCTAAACCTTGAAATGTTTTACCTCCTTTATTTAAGTTATTTGCTATCCAACCATAAGGACTGACTACTTGCTCTCCATCTGAAAATAACGTGCTAATTAAGTTAGCAAAACTAGATGTTTTTTGAAAAGCAGAATATGCTTCTGGCATATTCTCTTGAGATCCCCCAGCATTGCCACCTCTTTCAATTACCCACCTAGAAGCTTGAGCTATTTCAAGATTATTTGCCTCTAAAGGATTGATACCTAAATCATAAAATCTTTTTGCGATTTCTGTTGCATTGTTAAGTAAAATAGCACCATCAACTAATTGACTTCTAATAAATTTTGATAAAACTTCAATAATTTGCACGATTTTACTTGTTGCATCAATAATATTAGCCGCTGTGTTTCCAATTTTAGCAAAAGAATTATCAGACTCAAATCTAGTAGTCATTCTATCAATTTGACCAATTTCAACGTCTGCTGAATTAGCTCCCATACCTAAAGCTATTCTTAAATTTTTTCTTTGTTCTGGATTAGAATGAGGGTAAACTATATCCATAAAATTATGAGTCCAGAAACTACCGAGCATTTTAGCACCATAAACTAAAGATTTAACATTTCTTACAGTAGCCCCTTGTTTACCCCCTGTAATTACATCAGCAACTAATCCAGTGACTAAATCAGAAGCAGTGTTTGAAGTGTAACTAACTAAAGCAGAAACAGTATCCATCGTGATATTCTTAAACCCTGTAAAAATACCCATATATAGATCACGAGATAAATTTAACAATGAATTTACTATTGGAATTGAAGTAAGTGTATCTATAGTGCCTGGGATAATTTCAGTTGGTCCAATAGATGTTCCTTCATTTACTAAATTGAATTTATGTAATCCATCTAAAAGATCTTTGTTGATAGCTACTTCTCCAACACCAGGTAATTTAAGAGTCTCATTATAATAACTTACATCTTGCCCTGCTTTTACCATTTTATTAAAAGCATCTATTGGAATACTAGCCGATAAACCATTTTTATTTACAGAATTTAATATTGCTGGTAATGCAGATAATTTATATGTTGCTTGAGTGTACTTTTGATATTCTTTTTTTAAGTTATCTGATAAGTTGTATCCATTCTTGATAAAATCCATCGCTGTGGTCTCTCTGCCTTGAATTTGAGTATTCTTACCTTTGCTTACAGAAGCCCTGCTCAGACCCTTTATTCTAAAAGATTGTTGTGGGGTTCTAATATTCATTGGAGCTGGATTTACGTTGGCCTTAAATATAATACCTTCCTTTAAAGCTAAATCAGTTCTCTCAGCGTTGCCTTTAGCATAAATTCTTAAAATTTGTTTTTCTACTTTAGAAGCTTTATCTATTTTTTTAAGTAAAGTTTTACCTAATTTTGGATTGATTTGATAAGTTGTATAAACTTTCTTTAAAATAGGATCAATACTAATATTAGAAATTATTGAACCTTGACCCTCTAATTTTTTAGTTTTTTCTTCTAAAGTTGCTTTACCTTGAGGAGTTATAGGATCTAAATTATCCCAAGTAACTTGTGATATAGCATTTGGATTAATAACTAATTTACCTGCTTTGGCTTGCATGGGATCTAAAAATACGCTTGCAGCTCTCATTTGCTCATCAGATAGTCTTGTGAAAGGAATTTTAGATACTGTTCTAATTTTTTCCAATTTTTCTATATCTCTAGCTTCCTTGTTTCTATACAAAGCTCCAGGAGTTTCTTTTGAATCAAATTCTAAGGCTCTTAATACATCTGATTTAGATTCTTCAAAACCTGCTCTGTTAAATAAATTTTTACCTGCATCTATTTTAGAAGATAAAATATGGCCAGGAACACTAGATAATGTTTTTAAGTCCTCTATAAAAGTTTTAGTCACTTGTTTAAGGATATTACTATTAGGAATTTTATCAATAAAAGCTTGAGCTTTAGATAAGATATTATTAATTTCTTGAGCTGATTCAACTGGTGCTACAACATCATCTTTAGCAAAAGTTTTTCTAGCTTCTTCAACTTGATCTTTAATACTTTGAACATCTTGTTCTCTAAGTTTAGAAACACTTGAAATATTATCTTTAGTTAAATTATCAACTTCGTTTACTTGAATACCTTTAGCTTCTAATTTAGATTTAATATCTTGGTAAATTTGTTTTATTTTATTTAGGCCAGTTTGATTTTTTAAAGAATAAATTGATTGATTTTTATTTTTTACTTCTCTAAAAGCAACGACTGGTTTTGAATATTCTGGTTTTATATCTATTTGCAACCAATTAACTCCCTTGCTGTCTGTTATTTGCTCTCCTTTATATTTGGATTTCAAATATTTTCCTAAAGTTTTCTCATAAAACCTGTAAATAGGGTTATTAATATCAAAGGATTCAGCAGATATATAAAAAATATTTGGAGTTTCTTCTTTAAGTTTTTCCAATATTTCTTTTTTAGATAAAGAAGAATTAAAAAAACTATTTTCTTTTGCTTCAAATTTTCCGTTACCAAGATCTTTAGTAATTACCCACTGATAAAAATCAGAATGAATATCTTCTCCCACTTTAATATCACCTATTTGTATTGCATTACCCATGTCATTATACCATTGAATAAATAAACCCTCAATTTTGATTGCCGTTTTTCCAGTAGGAAATAATAATTTTTTAATACCATCTTCTGAAGCCCTTTTAATTTCTTCTCTCACCATTCTAAAATGAGCTGTAGGGTCATTATAATTTTCAAGTTTTATCAGTTCTTTTTCTCTATCTAACTCTATTTGTTTTTTATTATTTAACGATAATTGTCTTAACTCTTCATATCTTTCTAATACGTCTTTGCTTGTGTTTGTGTTTGTATTGTTAAAAATAATATCTTGCAATTTATTATATTCAGTACGCTCCAAAGGTGCTAGTGAAGGTTTATTAAAAGAATTATCATATTGACTCTCTACCTTTAACCTGTTTTTTTGAAATAAATCACTTTGTACTTCAATAATTCTTCTTGTTATGTTATCAGATAAGTTTTCTGCTCTAATATGTCCAAAATAATTTGGAGCATCTTTGTCGAAATGCTTATTTCCCGCTAGTACTTCATATGGACTTTCATAAACTATTTCTTCATAATTTTTTATATCACCTTTTTTATCATCTAGCAGTCGAACATCCTCATATCTAGGCTCTAATTTTTTAAAAGTTAAAGGAATTGTTTCTTCATTAACTTTTGTCTCAAAATCTTTTTTATTGATATTATCATCAAATGTCTTTAAAATTTCATTTATTATATCTTTTTCAACCTGTTTAATATCAGATTGATTTAAAATATCAATTACTGATTGTTTTTTAATAAATTCTTTTTGTGGCAACCTATTAAGAACTTCGGTTGTAAGCAAATTAGAATTTTTAACCCCTATATCAAGTGTTTTAGGTAAAGTTTTGTTTTCAATATTAGGTTCTTTAGTTGGAATATCTAGCCATTCTTGATATTGTTTAGCATAAGGATCTAATTTGTTTACATCTATACCATTTTCTTTGGCATATTGAGTTGCTTTTTCTTGCAACACTTCACTCAATTTTGTTTTAGAATTTTTAGTACCATTAAATAGATTTTTGATAGCATCCCAAATTTTACCTAAGAAATCTTTAAACCTTTGCCACATTGAAGTTGCATAATCTGAAGCATCAAGAATTTTAGCTTCCTCGTTATTATATTTATCAGCTAGAGTCTTTAAAGCCAAATACTCTACTGCAATTTCTTCTGCTTGAGATAAATTTTTTGTTTCTAATAAATTTTTATTTAATACTCCAATAGAATCTAAAATATTAGCTCGATCACTTATTGGTAATGGATCTACAAAATGGTGAGCGCCTTCATGAATAACAGTTGCTGTTTTTTGAATATTTGTATCTAAGGTATCATCTTTAAACATTGCCATGTTAAGAGCAATGGTAGCTTGTCCAGCATCAGTATATGCAGCACCATAAATAGCTTGTTCTGGGGTGTTTGATTCTCGGTATCTAGTATCATTAGTTTCAGGATTAAATTGACCTTCATTAAATACTGATTTAATTTGGTTTGGGTTAAAAACTGTGATAAAGGTTTCACCTGTTTCCATTTTAAACATTGCCCCACCGAAGCCTGTAATTTTTTCTATATTACTAGCAAGCAACTTTGTTTCTCCATTATAAAAATCATTATTAATATTATTAATCTGATAGAATATTGAATTTTGTTTTATTGTACCAATTGCCTCGTTAAGAACTTTTTTCTCCCCTAAGTAATCCACATCATCAAAATTATATAAAACTTCTTTATAATCTGGATTTACTTTTATAAGTTTTTCAATTTGATTAGAAGATAAACTACTGCTATCTTCTTTCCCATCAATAAATTTTGGTAAACTTAAAAAAGATGGAGTTATTTGTCCATTTTCCACAGAGTTACCACCACGCTGCAAAACATAACTTTCAGCCGTATCTTTATTAGTAGTAAAATAAAAACCTAAACCATAGGAATTTTCTCCTTTATCTGAATAACTTAAATCAAATTCATTAAAATTAGCATTTGTTCCGTGGTAAACTATCAAAGGCTCTCCATTAGCATCAACTACTTTAGAATCGTTAAACCATTTTTTAAACTCAGGCATTCTAGTTTTTGCTACAATTTCATCGATCTTTTCTGCTGATAAATTTAAATCTTTAGCCAAAGTATCGCCAAGTAAAGAACGCCTACCATTAGGAGCCAATATACTACCTCTTGTATCGTGCTTTAATTCAACTTGTTTCCAAGAATTATTATTACTACCACTTTCTCTGTATTTAATATTTTCAGTTGAAAAATTTGGTGCATTTAGGTCAAAACCTAGAGCATTTTGATCATTGTTTGGTATAATTACATCACTAGGTTGTGAAGTTTTGTCTGATTTGATTATATTGCCATTTTTAACTAATTCATCAAAAACAGTAGGGTCTTCAAACATATCTGTTTGAATTCCTTTGTTTAATGCATTATTAATATTCTTTTCAAGATAAAATTTAAGTGATTTCTCAGATTGATACTCATTTTTAAGATCTTTAATAAATTGAGATGGTTCAGCTAACCCTTCTTGTTTCCATTGGGTAAGAATCTCACTGACGGCTTCTTCTTTGGTAAGTCCTTTTGGGAGTTCAAAACCTTTAAGGAGTCCAAAACTTGGGGGTTGCTTTGTTTCCTGAGTTGCTTGGATAGATTTACTACTTGTTTCATTACTTGAGGATTGCCCATTGGACTGCTCAATAGTGGTTGTGTTGTTGTCATAAGTTTTTAGATTTAAAATATCATTACCATATTTATCAGAAAATGATTGATTCAAATTCTTTTTGTCTAATTTATCCCAAGTTTCTTTAAAAGATGAATCTGTATTATACCTATATTCTAATATTTGTTTTAAATCAAGTTGTTGCTGTTGAATAAAATTCTTTTTTTGATCAACTTGATTTTTAATTGCTTCATAAACAGAAAAAAGTCTTGGGTCATCTGTCAAACTAGAAGGTAAAGCTCCAACAATAGAATCTATCCAATCAACTTTATCCTCCTGTTTATTATCTGCATTTCTAGCATCCCTAGAACTTTCTGTTTTTTCAATTCTTTCAAAAGCATATTTATACTCATTTGAATCTTGTTTTGCACTATTAATTAACTCCAAACCTTGTTCAATATTTTTATTTCGTTCTGCGTAACCTTTAACTGTATCTATTATATCTTGTGAAACCTCTTTACCATACAAATTGGAAAGCTCTTGAACTACTTGATTTGGTGATTCTTCATTATCAATCAATTCTTGTAGTATAGGACCCTGCTCAGTTACATAATTTTTTGTATCATCTATAAGTTTTTCAAGTTGTTTTGTATTACGTTTTCTTTGCAAATCTACAGCTTTTTCTTCTAATGTTTTAACTTTTGTAGCAGGTTTTGAAGGTTTACTTTTTGCTAACACTTGAGTTTTGTTTTGCTGTTTTATTGGAAAATCTACTTTTATTTTAGTTATCTCTGGTGTTTTTACTGTAGTTGTTGGTATGGAAGAAGTTTTAACTACACTGGGTTTTATATCTGGAGTAATACTTGGTAAATTATCTAAACTATTATGTATAATACCTTTTAAAGTATTGTTTTTTAAAGCATTTTCTACGATATTTCTAGTTTCAGGATCTTTGTAAAAAGAACTATTTAAATCCTTATTGTCCACTGCTGTCTTAATAGCATCATACACTTGCTGAATAGCTACTTTTGGATTACTTTTATAACCACTTCCAATATGTTTATATTTATCTAAAATAGCAGCTCCAATATTTGGTTTGTTAGGTGGTGCTATAATGGCATCCAAACTAGATTTAATATAATCTTTAAAATTTTTTTCAATTTCTGGATTAGTTATATTTGGATTTTTGGTTGTTTCTCCAATCAAATATGTATAAGCTTCAGGGTAATTAGTTGGTGCATTAACATAAGTATCATATATATTTTGAATTATTTTTTCAGGATTTTTTTTGTATTTATCAAAAGTATCTTGCCCAAAACTATTTATAATACTATTGCCAAATGTTTGCTCTGGAGTTACAGCTGAAGTTGTTGGTTTGTTTGTTTGAATATTAGATTGAACAGCTTTATCAACTACAATAGCTTGCTCTGCTCCCAAAAAAGAACCTATATCATTCATTGCTTTAATTGGATCTTCAGCAAAAGTCTGAACTAATTTTCCTAATGAATCATCAGTTTTAACTAAACCATTTAAAGATTTAACCCAAGGACTAAATATAGTTTGTACAGCTTGTTTTTGAGTATCTATTTTAGTTAAAGAAGGGTCATTTAAAGCTAATGGAGAAATCTGTTTATCTAATTGACCTTTATCATTTAAGATTAATTGATTTAAGTTTTTACTACTTTTATCAACCCAAAAATAATTTCCAGCATTATCACTATAATAAGTATTATTAGGTTTTAAAATATCTGTTAATACTCCACTTCTATAAGCTTGCCCAATTTGACCCAATCTATTATTCAAAATTTGAATATCATTTATACCAGCATTTGTATCAGTAAAAATTTTTTCTTCTGGAATTATTTGAATATTGCCTTCGCTATCTTTAGCGGATGCAATAATTTTAGTAGATATTAATGCTGGATCTGGTTTTGCAGCACCTTTAGGATTTGCATCAATTGTAACTGTAAAAACTCTTGCATAAGGATCTTTTAAAATTCTAAAAAATTCTGTATTTAATTTATTAGTTGTACTATCAAAAGGTAGTGTAGAACTAACAAGAATTTTGCCAGTAAAATTCTCTGATGGTTGTCCTGTTGGATTTAATTCTTTTTTAATTGCCGCCACGACTTGTGAATTAGCTGTATTTAATCCAGTTGGCTTACCATTAATATCTACAAATCCTTGAGGTTTAAAATTTTCATTATATTCTAAATTAGGAGCATTAATTTTTAAATTAACTTTTGGAGCAGTTGCATAAATATTATCATATATAATTTTTTCTGCATTAGCTAAAGTACCTGGAACTTCTATTTTTGAAGTATTTTGTAATTCTGATATTAATTTATTTCTATAATTAGAATCTTTCAAAAATAATCCTGGAGCAAATCCAAAACCTACTGCATAATAACTATTAGTCAACCAATCTGGTTCAATTGGAATAAATTTACCTTGTGAAACTGAAGCTGAAGTACTCCCAACAACTGTTTGTGCTAAAGTTCCTGAAGCAAATACATTTAAACTTTGAAGTATTCCATTGCTTAACCTTCCAGCAATAGTATTTATACCTACCAACTTAGCTAAACCATCTTTCATTGAATCAATAACTGCGGGAGTATAAATTTGAGATAAGGATTGAGTTGTTGCGGCGTCAAAAGCTCCTACTGCTGACTTCTGACCAAGTTGTTGATAAAATTTTCCCATCGTTTCGCCAAAAACACTACTAGCAATTTTACCTATCTGCTGAGACCCAACGGTCATTAAACCTAAAGTAATATAATTTGCAACTACATTTTGATATTTTTGAGCTGTGCTAAGCTCTTTACCATTACTATCTATATTATCTCCTGTAAGGGCAAATGGAGCAAATTTAACTACCGAATTCAAAACAGGTAATTTAGTAAGACCGCTTCCAAGTTCTAAAGCAGCAAACTGTGCCAAACCATTATTAATAAATTGTGCAGATGAAACTATATCTTTATTACTAATTTTAATTGAAGCATTAAGTGATGGCACTGAAACATCAATTTTTACATCTTTTAAATTTGATTCAATAATTTTTTCTGCACTTGATTTAGAAACTAAACCTTGTGATATTTGCTCTTTACTTAGTTCTCCTGTAAAAAGTTTACCCGTATTCCCTGCCACATTAGTTATTGCTTGTCCTAAACTATTACCAATATCAAAAATTTGTTGTTTAGCCCCTTGATCTCCTTTAGCTACAGCATCGGGAGTTAACCAAGCAACTATGCCAACAGATTGAATCCCTGCACCAGCAGTAGCTAAAGAATTAACGACTGTATTTGTGGTGAATTGCCCTACAGTTAAAGCATCATTAGCAAATCTACCTACAGGAGTTGCGGTATTATTTAAAGTATTAGATACATTTTGTGCTTGACCTTGTAAATTTTCAAACGGATTAGTTGCATTTTTTTGAAGCCAGTCTCCATTATTGGAAACTTTAGTACCCAATAAAACATTAGCTTTTGTACCTAAATCTAATGAGTTTGGATCTAATTTTAAATTACTAGCAACAACATCTAAACTTCTTTTATTTCCTACATTTGGAGCAAAATTTACATCAAAATTACTCATTCCATTTAAAATATGTTCTTGATAGCGATCAACTGAATCAATTTTTGGTAGCACTAAAAAATTAGCTATGGATTGATTTATGGCATCTTGTGATGCTCCAGCTTTACCTAATTCTGCTTTGGCAGTTTCTAACTGCATTGCATTTCCAAAGGTAGCTGTTTGTTTAGGTAATGCAGTTAGAAACTGACCTTTATTATCACCAGACTTAGGAACAACATAGTTAAAAGAATTATCTTCAGGTGGCTTAACAAATTGACCGTATGCCGAGTTTTTAAAAGTATCATTTTTCATTAACTCATTAAACTTATCAGAGTTAGCATATATGTCTCTTAAAGTAAGTAATTGAAGAGGTGTACTTGCCTCTGCTCCATTTTTACCTGCAAACTGAGGATCTTTTATAGTTGCGTTAGGAAATAGACCAACTAAAGAAGCTGTTTGACCTCTAGCCACGTCCATTGTAGCAGTCAATTTTTCTTGAGCATTTTTATCACCAGCTAACTGAAAAACTGAATTATTTAACTGTGGTAAAATAACTCCAGGAGGAGTTTGAATTTGTCCATCTTGATTTTTAGGTAAATCTGAAAGAGGGATATTTAATTGAACTTTTTGATTCCAATTAGTCCAATAATCATTTGATATTTTATTAGGATCAGTCTGATTAGCAAAACTAGAAGTCAATAAAGAATCTCCTGGTTTAGTAAATTGAGGATTAGTTTGAACTGTCTTAATTAAAAAATCTGCCCAACTAGTAGGAGCTAAAGCAGATGAAATATTAGTTTGAGAATTTTTAGGAATAATTACATCTGCCATATTTAATATGATTAATACTTCATTTTACTTAAAATGATTAGACTTGTCAATCTAACCTATTGACAAGTCTGTTTTAAATATTGTAATATTTTTAGCATAACTGCTATTAGTTTTTTAGATTTCGGAGATGCTAAGACTTTTAAAAAACTAGGCGACTCATAGGGGCAACTTAATTCATCCATTAGCTAGACGTCGGAACTCTAGCATGAGTATAAAGGATTAAAAAAGTACACTGGCTAACTTAAACTGAAAGTTTAACAGGTGTTTGAATTGCTTTCTCTTACCCTCAAGAACAAATAATGTTATAACACATTATAGTATTGGGGGGAGGGGGGGGCAACTCAGGTTCCTAACTTCTTACCTGAAAATTAATATTCTTTAAATTATTAATTTATTAAATTATTAAATTATTAAAAAATTTAAGTGATACCCATAATTATGTTATTTGACAATGTAACCAAAACTTGACAATAACATATACTTTGTATATTATATTAATATATGATTAAAAAACTAATTGGGTTTGACTCTCGCACCTTAGAGCTTCTAAAACAAGCTAGTAAAGACAAAGGAATGACCATAACAACAATAGTTAGAACTGTAGTAATGCAATGGCTCAAAGATAATAACTACAAATAAACCTAATGCCTAGTTTCTCAAAATCCAAAACAAGCGATAATAAATACATGTATGTTACAGCTAAGGTTTTGGTGTCTAAAAAGAATAATCAAGGCAAGCTCAAAAAGTTAAATGATATTGCCTCTAAAGTTGGCAAGCTAAAACATTATCTTTGGGACAAATATGGTTCGCTTAAAGGTTGGAATTTAGATGTTATTAATCTTGAAAAAGAGATTAGAAACTCGCAAGAAATGGAGTTAATCCAAGAAATTACTGGAGGGCTTGCAGGTAAGTATTTTCAAAGAAATACATACGCTTGCCTCAAAGATATTGTAATGCATCAAGAGGCTTCAAAAGTTATCATTATCAGAAATATCTACAAAAAGTTTGCTGATAAAGAAACTAGAAAAGAACTTTGTAACTTAATCAAAAAAGGAACGTACCTTGAGATAATACAAAATAGCTGGCTTAATTCTCAATTAAGAGAAGTTCACCAACGTGGTAGAACTTGGAAATCTAATCAATTTGTTCTATCGAAAGAGCAATATAATCTTAAAGAAGATGAGAAAGGTCAACAGTGGTTAGCTATTCAAACACTTGAAAAAAGCAAAAGAGTTAAATTATTAATCAAAGGTAACTGTATCATTGATGGAGAATTGAGAATAATTAATAGTAATGACAATTGGTATATTCAATACCCAAAGCTCAAAGAAATTACTAATGATCTAAGTAGAAAATTAGAATGTGGCATTGACCGAGGCTATACCGAAGTCTTTGCTACATCTGATAATCAAATGCTAGGTAATGGGCTAGGTAAGCTAATTAGTGCTAGACAAGACAAATTAGATAGCAAGGTCAAGAAACGCAACAAACTCTTTGGGCTGAAAAAGAAGTTTCTGCTACAAGGAAAGTCTAAAAAAGTTAATAGCTTAATTAAGAATAACCTAGGAACAAAAAAACTCAACCGAACTAAGTCTAAATCAGAAGACAAGATTAGAAATGTAATCACAAAAGCCTGTCAAGATCTATGTAAAGAGTACCAATCAATTGTTTATGAAGATTTAACCACTGCTATTGAAAGCAAAAAAGCCTTTAGGAAATCAACCAAAAACAAATTGGCTCACTGGACTAAAGGTCAAGTAGTTAAATGGTTGGTGCATACAGCTAAGCTGAGAGGTTCTCAGCTAACCGTGGTTAATCCAGCTTACACTTCACAGGCAAATTGCTCTAATCAGACACTTCTTGGTGTAAGGTTAGGTGATTGGTTTTACTCTAAAGAGAGGGTGGTGCAAGCAGACTACAATGCGGCTCAAAATGTTCTTCATAGAAAATATGATACAGAAATATCAACTTATACCCCATATAAAAAGGTTAAGGAAATATTAATGGATCGTACTATGAAACATCTTGAACAGTGTGGAAATGACCGCACTAAGACACTAGAAACTTACAAGGGAGAGATAATATCTCAATACAACCTCAAAGTCAATCAGTGAGCGAATTAACTTAATTATGTACATTTATGTATGTTTTTGAGTATCACAAATAATCTATTATATTCTATATATAATAATATGTCATTTACTATACATCATTGTAGATTTCCTTCATCAGTAAAAAATCAAAGTGAAATTTGGCCTGTCTATTATTGGTATAAAAAAAGACTAGGAGGTAAAAAAAATGCTCCTAGTCTACAAAATATTATCAAAATATTGTCCGAAAATTGGGATGAAATTTTTTTTGAATATTCCAATGAATTAAATAACAATCTTTTTAATACCAAAAACCAACAAGCTACCACTGTTAGCAATCACAAACAAAGAGATACAATGGCTATTGCTAAATTAAAACAATACATTTATGAAGTTTTAAAAGAACCTTCTATTGATAGAAAAGGATTGAAAAAATTACTTGAAGAATATCACGAATAATTATATTATTCTTGACAAATGATTTATTATACCGTATATATAAAGTATATGAATCTAACTCCACACATGATCTACTGTTTAAATAGTAGATATAGAACCATGATAAAAACTTCTAAAAAAGAAAATGTCGCTATAGAATCTGATTGGTATGATTTTAACATTTTTGTAAAAGATGTTAAAGATGATTTTATAAAATTATATAACATGAGACCAAAAAGAATGTTTCTAGCAAGAATAATAAAAAATAAAGGATATATAAGAGCTAATTTAATTTGGACAAATAGTAATAGTGCTACAAGGCAAAAAACAAGAGTATATATCTTAAATGGTAATTATGCTACTATAAAAGACATATATTTGCGTTTTGGTTGGAATAAAACATCTACGAATTTTTTCATGAGAAAACATACTGTCGAGGAAGTAAATGAAATAATTAATAGTGATAATCCTAATAAACTTTTTGACAAAAGGGTTAAATCCCACTCAATAAATATTTTATATTGTGAAAAAATATGTTCTAGTCCAGAATTAATTAGATTTTTTAAATCAAAAGGAGTAAAATTATCAAGACAACTACTTCATCAAAAAATTATAAAAAAACGAAAAGAATTGAATTTAACTAATTATGAACCTATCCCTTTAACTACAAAAGAAATATTATCTTACAGAAAAGGTGGATTCAAAATGAGTAATTCTATTTTAACAGAAGCTTTAGAAAAGTTCCAAAAAACATTTTAAAAATGCCACTATTTAATTTATCAGCTCTTCAATCTTTTGCAAATTTAATTCCTTTTGGACAAAAAGATGATACTAGCAACACTCCTACAACTTCGATAACTCCTAGTAATAATAGTTTAAATTTAAGCTCCAATCCAGAAAGTATAGCAAATACATCTAATGATAAATTCGATCCTGATGTGGCATCTAAAGCTCAATCATATATTGATAATTTTGCTAAAGGAAAAAGTTTACCAGCTAAAGTAACTGGCCAAGATATTGCTATTGCTTCTGCTATGTATAATATTCCACCATCTTTAATTTTGGCTCAAGGGCAAATTGAAAATGGATTTTTAACTGATCCTAGTGGTAAAAGAGCTTTGAATACTAATAATCCTATGAGTGTAGGCTTGTATGATAATGGTCAAAATAAATTTAAATTTCCAACTGTTACAGATGGAGTGTTAGCATATGCTAAGCTTTTAAATGATAATTATTTACAAGGAGGGAAAGTTAGCACTGATCAATTATTACAAAATTTTGTAGATAAAAATGGAAATAAATATGCCAGTAGTTCTAATTATGAAAAAAACTTACAGTCTGTAGTAAAAAAAGTTAAAAAAATAGGATTAAATTAAATTATTTTGAGAAAGAAAACTCACACAAACTCTTGTCACAAATAATCTGCCAAGACGATTTTAGTTACGGCCAATTTTATATGAAACACTTTGCTCTTATCAGCTTTATTGTTTTAATTTTAACCTTCTGTCCACTTAATATTCTTGCTAATAATAAATACCAATATTCTATAGGTATTAAAGCTTCAAGCGTGGAAATAAATAAAGACTCCAACCAAGGAGTTATTTTTAATGGTTCAATTACAAAACAAAGCGACTCTTATTTGATTTTAACTAATGATAATATCAACTCTAACGATATTAAAGAAATAGTTTCAAATAATTGTGATGAAATTCAATGTTATCCTTTAGCATATGAAAATAAAGTAAATGATCTTATTATTAAGACATCTAAAAATCATATACCAAGAGTGACAGCAAAAATGTATATTAATGCTAGTAAAGAAACAGGCACTCCAGTAGAATTACTTTTAATGATAGGCAGAATGGAAAGCAACCAATGTTCAAATACTGCTCGAAATAATTGCTTTTCAGTAAAATGTTCTGATGGCAAATATTGTATTTATAAAACACCTGAAGAAGGAGTTTTAGCAGGAGCTAAATGGTTTCAAAGATGGAGCAAAAAACTAGATGTTTTAAATACTGCTGATGGTTTTCTTTATACTAAAATGCTTAGAACTTATAGAGGTACTAATGCTAGTTCTAAAGAATATACTGGTTGGCTTCAAGAAATTAGAAATTATTTAATGAATTAATATATGATTATTCTTAAAAAATGTAAATCTTGACATATGGTGAAAACACATCTTGACAAATTGATCTTAATGTATTTCTATTAAATAGCTAAGATCAAAAATGTCGTTTTTAAGTCATCCCCTGCGTCTTCAGGGGATTTCTTTTTTTTATATTTATGCCTGTGAAACCCCTACGCCTTTAGGCTAGTGGGTAGTTCACATATTTGACTAGCTTAAATTAAAAAATGCCTTGAGGGGCATTGTATTGTTATTTAAAAGTTTTAGCTTTTTTACTTGGTAAATTTTCTACTTTTAGTTGTATTTCATTAATAATATTATCTCTACTATCTAACACTTGATTTATTTTATCAATCTCATCAATTAACCCAGCTTTAACCATGGAAACTTCCATATGCTGCATTTTGCTCTTTGTATAGATTAATTCTTTTTTTGTATCAGCTAATTCTGTTTTTATCTCATTAATTTGTTGAGTTGTTTGTATTGCATATTTTTTGTTTTTTAAACGTTCTTCATCAATCATTTCTTTATTTAATTTTCTTTCGTTTTGTATTTGTTTTTGCATTGTCTCAATGGCAAATTGCCAACCATCTTTTTGATTTTCTCTATCTTCTCTTCTTGCTTTATAAAATTTTTCAAATAATTTTATTCCTCCAGCTCCTACAGCTAAAGTGACAATCGAACTAATTAAACTATAGATATTACTTGGATCTGGCATGTTAATTATTTTAATTTAATTTTTCTAAAATTTGATTTAAAGTTGTGCTTTGATTTTTTACTTCTTCGCGAGTATTTTGTATAGTCAAAATTGTAAATTTAGCATCTTCAATATGCTTAATGAGCATTGTCTCAATATTTTTAACTCTTTTTTTACTTGGATCTTCTAATTTTGAAGCCATATAAAACATAACAATAATTGAAATTATTGCATATATAAAAATCCAATAATCAAAAATTAACATATAATAAAAATTTACAATCATTTGGATTTTAAATATTCTCTAATAAAAAAAACAGGATAAGATATTATATGTGCCAATCCCCAATTAAATAATAAAACTATTATAAACTCATCAATAGTTAAATTATGACCAACACTTACGAGTATTGAATAAAATAAAGCAAAATCACGACTATAATTTCCAAAATTATTCCACAATGAATAAAAAAATAATATTCCAAAGTATTTAATTTTTTCTGACATAAGTTTCAATTTAAAATTATTAATTCCAACCTTTTTTCATCTGGTTAAAAGCTTTTTTAGATATAGTGCTTTTAGGTTTAGGTCTTGAAATACCTAATTTTTTTCTCTTATTAATATTGACTACTAGTGAATTTTTTTTAATATTTTAAATTAAAAAAAATTAAACTCCATTGTAACCTTGTGCATTGACATACACTTGAGCCGCAGTAGTTATGCAAGCGAAGTTTAAAGCTGAGTTTAAACTCGTTTTCAAAGGAGTTGGAAATGTGATCCCTACCACAGAGTTTAGAAGTGTTTGGGCTCCGACATATCCTCGCCAGATTATAGTTGAACCATCCTTAAGTACAACTTCAGTTGCTGTAGTAGCACTGGCATTTTGAACATTGATTGCCGTGATATACCGCCTAGCCAAAGCCCCTGCTGAGCCAGCTAAGACGACATCAGTTGTATTAGTAATACCCCCTGAGGCACTTGCATAGCTCCAATCCACCTTGTAGGGTTGAGCTGAGGTATTACTTTGAACTCTGTTTACCTGTCTTGTGAATGAAGGGGTTGTCCCTCCAACTGTTTGGACATATCTAACCCTGTTACCAATTAACGGCAATAAAGGACTACGATACATACCTGTTGTAGTAATAGTTGGGAAAACATAAACATCAACCCAGTTTCCTCCTGTGTCATCAGACTCTTGAACTGTCACTTGAAGGGTTGGTGATGTGCCTGTCACTGCCGTGACTGGAATATTGACCTCGTAGCTTATTCCAGCACTAGGGGTGATTGTAGAGCTAGTAGTGGTAGTTGTAATTGCGGCACTTGCTACATCAATAACTTGAGTATTAACCGCTAATTGTGCCGATGAAACAGTCCCAATATTAGCATTTAAGTTCCCCGCCGAAACTTGAGCTACAGCAGTTACTGCCCTTTGGTAAACAACTTGAGAAAATGTAGAGAAAGCTTGAATTGCTCCGCCAGTAATTGTGGTCACAATTCGAAGTCTTAAATACCTAAAACTACTGCTACCCACATAAATTCTACTGAAAACCGACGCTGTAATAGTTCCTAAAATACCTGCTCCAGATGTTTGGCCTTCATCAAAAACTGGAATTGCTATAAAGTTTGTGTTATCGTTCGAACCTTCAAAAAGAATAGTTCCTGCTGTTCCACTTGAAACAACTTGAATTGAAAAAGACCTGTAAGCAATTAAATCGGTAGCACTAGTACCAGCAGTAGTTGTCAAGATATTGTTTACAACTGCTGTTTGAGCTGATTGTCCGGCAACATACAAATCTTGTATTGATTCATTAGCTAGAACTACTCTTTGTGTTCCAGCACTTGAAGCTCCTACATCTGTAGACATAGTGACTCCATTTATTTGGCTATTATTAACCCCTCCGATAATGTTATAGCCTGTTGGAAGCGGGCTTGATAGAGCAACTAATCCTGTCGTTCCTGACAACGTACTTGCAACACTAATAGAGCCAGTACCTACTACAGAGACTCTTAATCTAATCTGTGTTCTAGCTGAGGCATTGACTCTGAATTGCCCATCTGTGGTAATTGTGCTAGTCAATAATCCATTCACGGCGAAGACTGCATTAATAGCATTATATGTCACACCATTGTCATCTGAACCCTCAACAACTAATGTTGCACCGCTAGTAGTCAATCCCATGACCACAAAAGAAGCTGAGCCTCCGCTATTGGTATTATTAATACTGTAGTTGTTAGCTGTCGATGTCGCATCAATCGTCCCAGTTCCTAAGAGGTTAGGGGTTCCAAGGGCAACTACTTGCCCTAAAAGCTGTGTGCTGTCATTATAGACAACTTGTAATATATCAGCACTATTGTGTCCTGTTGTATCAACAAACAACGTTAAAGTTGACCCTGCTAAGGCAGTATAGCCAGTAGTATTAGACGCAGTAGCGTATATCACCACCCCTCTTGTTTGATTAATTATTGAAACTAGTTTTTTAATGTCAAAACTAGAAATACCAGATAAATTAACTGTTCCAACTCCTGAAGCTCCAGGAGTGAATGTGTAAGTTGTGGAAATAAAATCTTTCATAGGTTATCCAAAAATTAAAGAATTGATAATAGATTGAGTGCTAGTGACACTGTTAGGCGGTGCCACACTATTTGCACTAACCATGGTAGCCCCAGCTGAATTAGTGTAATACTTTCCCGTGCCAATTGCAGTCACAGCGGAAGCATTATCACTGTAAACAGGTAAAATACTAGGATCAGTTATTTTATTTTTTAATCCAAATAAATTCCCTGAAACACCTCCAATTTTATTTGCGACATTGTTGCCAAAACTTTGTGGCAAGATTGTATTTCTTCCTTGCAAAGACTCATCATAAATAGCAGAAGTCGAAATATCAAAGAATGTGTTTGGTGCAATAGTCACATCTCCAACTGAGATGTTCATTTTAATACCGTATGCACAATTTTTGATTGTGTTTCCTCCGACGACCCCTCCTGTCGTCCCCTGCAAACTAACACCGCCATTGTTGGCTGTAATACCAGAGCCATCTATAATGTTGTCTGTAATAGTACAACCCAAAAAGTTGAAAGGAGAAGCATTAATTGTCCCAATGAAGCCATTTGTCACCGTGCAACCTGAAATAACTACTCCAATTGGATTGGATGGAGCTGAAGCTCCTGAATGGACTGATATTTCTGTGGTTCCTTGATTATTAAGCCTAACTGCTTTTTGTGCATTGCAACCAATAAATTTAACATTCGTATTTACTCCTGTCTCGTTACCGAATATCATTCGTCCTTTGGTCGTAAATCCTTGCACAACTGCATCGTTAACTCCGACCATATCAAAGGCGTAATCGTAGCTATTGTTAGAGTATATATCCATGTAGTGTTCTGCTGATCCACCGATCACTCGCACACTGTTCATTTTCTGATAAATCCCCACTCCTACAAGCTTGTTTGTAATTGTTGCACCTGCGTATGTTGTCACAAGCGTAATTGAAGTGTCGCTATTCACCGTCGCTACTTTCCCTAAATTAGTATTGCTGCCATAGTAATCTAGATACACAATATCGTTAGCTTTAAATGTCGATAAAAAGTTTGTTCCTGTGCCAGTGATCGCATTAGTTCCTGTGGTGATTGAACCGTTCCCTGTCAAAGCCACACCTTCTAAAGTCGACAGATTAGAAAACAAATACCCGTCTATTCCGCCACCAAAAATATCATTATTACCATATCCCTTACCACTGCAATTCAAATAAGTAAAATTATTAGTTTCGGGGTATGTGCGAGACGTGGTAGGGAAAAAGCCAAAAGCTTTGCCTTCAACTCTAACATTATCCCAGACCCATTTCTTCGTCCCCCTGAATTGAATTAGCTTGTTGTTAACGACCTGATTTAAACCTTTAAACGCTCCAAAATGCCAAGCTCCATCGGCTAGTCCATCCATCGAAAAACCTATTGACGAAGCACAATTGAACACTGCCCCGAAAGCAAAAACATCCAAGGCTGCAGCCGTTGGCACATTTATTTGAGCTTGGCAATCGTAGATAAACGGCTTAAACTCTATTTTGTTTAAACCGCCAGAAATTAGTGCGTCAAAAGCATTCTGAATTGGAATGTGATCATTCACCCCCGTCACTGTATAATCTGAATTAGTGCCAGCTCCTCCAACAGTAATTTTATTTTTTTCAGTCAAGACAAAAGATCTTACTGCTTTTTGAGTCGGGTAAAACGAATCGGAATTACCTAAAAGTATATTGCTTGATTTAAGGCTTGAATCCTCTGGTGTATAGCTTAGACTATTTTGCTTATTAGCAGCCAAATAATCCAAGTAGTTCTGGTGCTTAGCACTAGCGATCAAAAGCGAGTCAGTCTCAAGTAGCGAGCTGGTGGCTGGTGTGCCTGTTAGACTGGTTATGCCTGTGAGGGGAGTTAGTCTGACTCTAGGCTGAGTGAAGTATAAATTTGACCCCTCGGGGACATCTGAAGTACTCCCGATTAAGCCATTCGTTATATTAATATATGCTGATCCTGACCACCTCCACTGTCTATTTGTAGCCAGATCTACATAGATTTTGCCAGTTTCCCCAGTTGTAGGGAAAACAGAATAAGTAGCAAACTCTAAAATGTCATCGACATAACTTGGGAGTTGCGATTGTGGTACAAATCCACCTACTAAATCAGCTTTAAATGCTAGAGCTGTTTGCACTGCATTACTGATCGGCTTGTTTAGATCGCTCGTGTTGTCTACATTGCTAAGGTTGATTGTAAATTTGGTAAGTGGTTGGAATGATTTGTCACCTCTGTAATAATCGTTCGAGGTAGTGGGCGTTATAGTAGGTTCTTTAGTAGATAATCCAGTAGCAACGGATGCAGCAGTTGCATAGCCTGATAAATCTTGGTCACCTGTATTAGCTCCTGTTAGAGTTGTAATTCCAAGTTTTGACTTGATCGATGCTGTGGTTTCGTTACCTGTATTAGTTCCACTCAGGTTCGATCCTGTAATAGTTCCAGAGGCTAAAATATTACCAGCTAAAACATTGATGTTACCGCTCAAAATATTAAGATCACCATATCTACCTTGATATTGACCGAAGTACCAAAGTTCGACGATTCTATTGGTTGAGCTAAACAAGCAGTCTGTAATTGTGACTGGCGATACATTTTGATAAGTTATGTCTATATTATAGCTAACATTTGTGTTAGTAGATCCAACCCCAAAACCTGTAGGTGGCGTAGTCTCGTTGATTGGCACAGCTATATTGTAGGTTGTAATTTTACCCGTACAGGTTATATTCATGAAGCCTTGACCAGCACCACCAGCACATATTGTCAGACCATTGCCACGGCGATTGTCACCTGTAGTTGATTGAGTCGGGGCGATATTCCAGTTACCTAGTTTAATGTTTTGTCTTGTGTTCGCGGTTGTTGATCCTTGCAAAATCACACCGTTAGTGGATTCGCCATCTACAGTTAGAATTTGCAAAGCCCGACCAAATACTTGATAGAATCCAAGAGTAGACCAAGTTCCTTGACCATTTAAATGATCAAAAACATTATTTTTAGATGCTTGATTTTGACCCTTAAAATATGCGACTAAATGTTCACCTGAGCCATCAGTCTCAAGATTAATATTATCGTAAGTTGTATTAACTGCTATACCAGCTCCAGCATTTGAACCACCTGAATATTGACTACCTGGATCTAGTTTAGCACCAGACCCTGTCAAACCACCTTTAAATCCTGTTATATTTTTTACTGTACAATTTTTTAAAGTAGCAAAACCATAAGTAGTCCCATTAATACCTCCTGAGTTAGCACAAATAGCTATACAATCGTCATAGCACCTGTTTACAGATATATTATATATGTGACAATTTTGATAACTGTAACCATTTCCATAAAACTGCACACCAACCCAAATTTTTTCTTCTCTGATATTGTAAATCAAAACATTGTCAGATGGTGTGCCATTAATCTTAGCCATGCCTTCAAAAGTAATTGGAGTACCCATGTTTCTAACTCTCATGTCATGGAAAAAACAGTTTATCATAACTGCTTCACCAAATATAAAAGCAATCTTAGGTTTATTCCCATTGGAACCATTAGGAACAGTGCCTGAAGATGTATTCCAAATCAAAGTTGTTCCTGTCGATGTTCCTGTGTAGATATTAGCTAAATCAGTAGTTGAGCCAGTGGAAGATTGGAAACAAGTACCAGTAACTACTCCTCCAAATATTTCCACATTTTGGATCAACCCTCCCTTAGTACCAACTTGGAATCCTGCAATCCAACTAGATCCATTCAAATCTCCATTTGTTGGATTCCAAGTATTAGATATTGTGAAAATTGCTTCAGTTAAATCCAAACAAATGTTTCCTTCATTTGGAATTATAGCAGTTGAAGCAATTGTAAAACTACCTTTTAATTTAATTAAAACACGTCCTGTTCTAGTAGTATCTAAACTATTAAATAAAGCTTGGACAGTTGGCATGACATCCACATTTGGAGGTACACTTTGATCGGATTTTGTATTATTACTAATTGTAAAACTTTCTTTATATTCATAGGTTAAACCTAAACGACTTTGAATCGAATCAGTTGCTCCAACATCAAAATAATTCATTAAACTAAATGCCCAACCTAAATTATCAATAGTGTATAAACCTAGTTGTGGTAAGAAATATTTTTTAGACCAATTTAGAGCTTGAAACGCTTTATACAAATCTTTTCTTTTTGTGCCTGCATAATAAGCAACCACCATCCAAGGAAAAGCATCATATTTTGTTTCCCACCAAGCTGGAGCATTAGTATTTAAATACTGCCATCCATTATCCAATTCAAATTCATATCCAGATTTAGGCACTCCATGAAGTTCAGGATAAATTTGACAAGTTAAACCTGGATACCAATTTGTATCAACAGTAGAATTATCAGAAGCTAAAAAATAATTATTAGTTGCATCATAAAGACTATATACTCCAGTAGCTACTCCATTTCGTAAAGTAATGTAATAGGTATAATCAGAGGTTACACCTTCAGTGATTAGCAAAACATCTGTAAATTCTTTTAATCCAGAATAATTTTCACAGTTATCCATTAAATAACCAACAGCACTGGGGCTACCTGATTGAAATACTTTTATTAAACCAGATACTTTCGTCTGTAAAGCTAGATTATTATAAGCAATATTTTTAAGAGTTGCTACATTGGCTTTCCACCAAACTATATCGTTATAGTATTTGTAATATTTAGAAGCAAGTCTAAGAAATGTAGAAGCATAGCTATCATTTGAATCTGGAGTAACTTTAGTTACCAAATTAGTATCAATATCTTGTATACTAAAATTAGCTTCTATTTTTGATATGTACAAATTTAAATAATTTTTAATTTGAGTTTGTGTTAAAACTGGGAAAAATTCATGTAAGGCAACATTACAAAAATACCAATTTAATTTGCCTGATGGGCTATATCTCCATGCTCCTGTATAAGCTCCTGATGATATATAAAGATTATTAAGTAAATAAAGAGGGGTAAAGCCTGGCTCAGCGATTTCTCTATTAACTGGTTCTAATCTTCTTAAATCTACAATTGAAGTTATAACTGAAGTAGAAGTAACTTGTGCTAATCGTACCGAATCACTTGCCACTTGTGGAATTTGCCCACCAGGTGTAATAGCAGTATGAGTAATAGTACCATCTAATTTAAGATCATCAAAAGTATATTTATTGGCAGAATAAGTATAAGGTGTGCTAGTATAATTTACCACTTTACCTTGTATAACTGATTGACCTGATGGAATTGACATCGTTAAACTAGCACTTGGCACAGTAGGATTTAATCCTGATACTACCCAGTTATAAGTTTCATTTGGTAAGCTAGCAGAAGAAAACTTATTATTAAATGTTGTCCAATCACTACTAGAAAGATAACCAGCTTGTGATGCATTTGCTTGTTTGACTTGAACACTTAACCCAGATCCTATAATTGCATTAGTTCCTCCAACAATGTTTAAAATTGATGAGGAGGCTTCAGTTAAATTTCCCAAAGTTAAAACAGATTGTTTAGCGTTAAATGTTGCCCAATCAGTACTAGAAAGATAACCAGATTGAGATGTTGTAGCTTGTTTAACTTGAACATTTACTCCAGAGCCAAGAACAGAATTTGCCCCATTAGTGATAGTTAAAACAGAAGATGTTGTTTCAATTAAATTTCCAGTAGTAATAATATTTTGTTTAACATTTAAAGCAGATTGCAAATCTGTTTGGTTAGACAGTGTACCTGTGATAGTCCCCCATGTTCCACCACTTGCTGAAATCACAACATTACCACTACCCAAAATAGAAGTACCATTTATAGTTTTAATATTAGTGTTCGAAACTAAAACATCTTGTTTTGCAGAAATTGCATTGGTAACATATCCATTTGTAACAAATCCAATATCATTATTAAGCTGACTTAAATTATTTGGTACTATTGGTTTATTAAGTATTTGTCTCACACCAGTTGTTGCATTCCAATCACTATTTATTTGCCCATCTGGAATAGATGGTTTATTTATTAAATCATTATAAGATCCTGAAGTTGCTACAGTTGCTAAGCTAGATGCAACTGCTTTTGTAGCAAGTGATGTAGTTAGTCCAGTTATATCTCCAATTGCAGTATTATGAGGGTTGCCTGTAACTAATTGACTATGGTTATATGCAATTGCTCCACGATCTCCACGGTATGCAGTAGTAGCCAATTCACCTAAAATTAAAGATGAATTTAATCGTGTGTAAATTGTTCCACTCCATCTATAAGTAAAATTAGTATCTAAAGCAAGATAAATTTTACTTGGAGACCCAGTTGCAGGAAATACAGCTGAGTTAGCAAATTCTAAAATAGCATCAACATAAGATGGTAATTGAGAAATTGGAATGACTCCAGCCACTAAATCAGCTTTTAGACCCAAAACAGAATTTAAATCAGTTTGATTTGATAGGGTTCCTGTAATGTTTCCCCAAACTGCTGCTGCGGTATTAACTACTAAATCTCCACTACCTAAAAGCGATGTTCCATTTATAGTTTTAATATTAGTACCTGAAACCAAATTAGGCTGAATTTGGCTTAAAACATCACCGTAGACGATGTCGTTAGTTGGAGTCAATGGCATAAAAAGTATTGTTTAATATATACTAATTATACCAACTATGAGTTAAAATTTCAATTATTTCATATTTTTAAACAAATCATTCATGTCTAAATAATCTTTTTGTTTTTTATCATCAACTCTAAATACTTCATAATGTAAATGATTACCAGTACTATTACCTGTGGTTCCCACTCCTCCTAGTTGAGTATTTGGACCTGTAAGCATACCTTTTTTTACATCTTTAGATATAAAATCTAAATGTCCAAATCTTTGATAAAAAGTTTGCCCATCAGGTGTTTGAGATTTCATTAAAATTTGATTTCCATAACCATCTTTTTTGTCTCCAAAATCTACAATTGTACCAGTAATGGTTGGAACAATTGGTGTGTCTTTCGTTGCCGCTAAATCAACTCCTGCATGGAATTGATGTCCATTGCTAGTTTTATTTATATTAGCTGTTCCAGTTGGCACTTCTCTTTCGCCTACACCGCTAGTAAATTTAAAATTGCCTTGTAATGGTGATTTGATAAGATCTAAAAAATTTTGATCTTTAAAAATGCTGTGTCCATTTGAAGATTGAATTGTTTTAATATCTCCAGAAATATCTTGTGTCGATTGGTTTGAATTAGGTTGTGTCAAATTTAAACTATTATTACTGGGTGCTATTTGATTAGAATCTGATTGATTCATTTGAGGTAAAATATTTGAGAAGCCCTCTAAAGAACTTAAATTTAATAAAGACATTATTTAAATATTATTTAAATCAAGAGTTGCTGATTTAGCATTTATACCATATTTATTTTGAATTGCTTTAATTTTTTCTGAAGGATTACCTGGAATATTTTTATAGTTTACTAAAGAAGTTATATAATTATCTGATACATCATTGCCATTCACAGCTGAATAAGCACTTACAAATGCTCTGGTATATTGATTAGCTTGCCCTTGATTAGTTTGAGTTGATAATGAATCATACCAAGTAGATAAATCAGATAATGATTTTTGATTATCTGTATTTTTAAATGGATTAACAGTGCCATCTGGTAAAGCAGGAAAATCTTTTGGACTTCCTATTAAATATGGCATTTCTTCATTTGTTACACCTAATTGTTGAGCTTGATTATAGAATTTATTGTAATTTGTAAAAAGAGTTCTTAATTGACCGCCTCCAAAATCATTTTTTGCTAAGTTTAAACCACCAGGAGTAGCTCCAGACAAAAGCATTGGCAATAATTCAATATTAGTAAGTTGAGTTTTGCCATCATTATAAATAATATTATTAGCTGTATCTTTATAATTATTATCAGTTTTTAATTTATTTATAACATCTGAAACATATAATGGTTGTAATTTTAAGCCAGATTTATCAGCATATTCTTTTATAATATTTTGTAAATTTTGCAAACCTTCAGGAGTATTGTCTGTAATAGTTTTGCCATCAACAGTTTTGCCTTCAGATATTGCATTTTGTAATTTAGCTCTATCAGCTGCATTCATGCCAGTCATATCAATTTGCTCAAATTGATATGAATTACCTGCTTTACCATCTGCTCCAGGTTGTCTTAAACCTAAAATAGCTTGATCGCCGCCAGCTGTAGAATAAAATACTTTATTTATAGCATCTGCTGAGTTTCCACTCGTAATAGCTTTTTTTAATTCTTCTGAAAATGCGGCTTGAATAGCAGGCATTTGAGCATTTAAGCTTGGATTTTCTGGTGCTGAAAAAACAGCGTCACCATCTAAACCAGTTTTAGCTAATGATCCTTTAATGTAAGAATTATTAACCCCATCTGAACTATAATCTGTAGCTGGAAGTCCATTTTTGTCTATAATTCTACTTCCTTGAGCATTATAATAAATTTTATTAGCACTTCCTTGATAACCAGCTATTTGTTTACTAATATCATTCCATTCACTCATTAAACTTTTAATTTTATCATTATCAGGATTAGGAGAATTTAAAGCTTCTTTATATTGACTATTTAAATCTTGAGTTTTAGATATAAGAGTAGCCATTGGTCCAGATATTCCAGTTTGACCACTATATGAATCTAAAATATATTGCTGTTTCATTTTATCTGCTTGAGCTGTAACTAAAGCAGTTTCAATTTGAGCAGAATTAAGTTTACCAGCTGGTGTAGTAGAATAATCCCAAGCATCAGAAGCTCCTGCTGGTTTCAAACTAGAATCTAAACCATTAACACCTAATCCTAAATTAGCTCTAGTTTGCAAAAGCTGAGCTTTAGCACCTTCTAATCCAATTTGAGAAGATTGTCCTTGTAAAGTTAATGGTGTTGTAGAACTATTTTGATAAGTTAATTGACTTTGCAAATCAGAAGAAACATTTGTTAAATTAGGCATTTTACCTGTTAAGCTAGATAATGATAAAACTTGTTGTAATTTATTATTAATAGTATTTTGATCGAATTGCAACCCTTGTAATGTTCTGTTCCCATTATAACTACCAGTAAGCCCTGCTTCTGTAACTGCTTTGTTAAAATCAAATTGTTTTTCTTGATCTGCAATTTGCTTATCTTGCAAATCTAATTGTCGTGCCTGTGTAAAAGCATTTACATTATTTTGTGCATATCCTAAAGCTAACTGAGAAATTTGGGTCTGAGCTTGATTCTGTATGTCCATCGCTGCTTTTTGTCCTTGTACTCCTATATCTGTAACATAACTTCTATTTCTTGAACTTTGATCAGGAGATATAAGGCTTGACGCTCCAAACAGTTGAAGTGCTTGAGTGTTTTGATCTTTAGTATTTTGAGTAAGTGTGTTTAAAGATTTATTTTCTTGAGTAGTAATATTTTGAGCATTTGTATTATAAGTTTGATCATTTAATTTAAAAACCATATTAGCTAAATCTATACTAGATTGAGAACTATTTGGCATATTATCTTTAGATACTTGAATACCTGTTACTCTTTCAGGGTTATTTGCAACATAATTGGACATTAATTGATCAACTCTATTTGAATTAAATAGAGTTAAATCATTAAATGGATTTTGCCCTGTGGAATTTAACTTATTTAAAATATTTTGATCGGCTCCTGTAGCTCCTGGAGCTGAAAAAGTAGTTTGATTAGATGCAGCCATGAATGGATTGTATTATGGCTATATTATAACTATTTAGTGTGGAAATGTCAAAATTGACAAGTTTTGCAAGAAAATTCTTGAGCAAAATCATTACTATTATTTACAATGATTTTTTCTATATTTAAATTTTTAAAATCATCTTTGCAGACATTGAACTCCTCACCAAATATTTGAGTTTGCATATAAACTCCTTGTATGCTTTTTAAGAAAAACCCAGCACTATTATTCAATTTTAATCTAACATAAAGTTGAGAATATTTAATTGTTTCATCAAATACTATTCTAAGAGGTTTATATTTTACACCTCTATAATAATTTAAATCAACACTCAATGGGTTTAAATTCATTATACCTGGATCAGATAAAGTTGGATCAGTACTATTAGGATCTAAACATTCATAATCAATAAAAATTGAATTATTCCATAATGGACTCGAACAACAATTTTTACACTGATCCCCTATTCCATAAATTTCAATTTCTAAAATAGAACTGGCAGCAATACCTAATTCTAAATACAAATATTTTAGACCTTTTTCAGAAAATCCATTATCTCTTTTTTGATCAATTCCTATAATTCCAGTTTGTATAACTGATTGATAAGTAATTGGACTTAAAACATAAGGTTGTTGTGGATCATAATTATAATTAGTTTTTCTATCTATATAATTTAAATCTTCTCTAACTTGATAAATATTACCATCATCTGCTGAACAATAATAAAGACCTCCACCATTTACTTCAAAAAAATAATTAGCATGGATATAATCAATAATACTGAACATAATAAAATCTCCAGCTCTTTTATAAACAATTGTTATATTGTTTTTAGCTTCTTCATAATCATTTTGTTCTTTGTCTAAAGAGACTGACCAAAAAACATAATCTTTATAAACTCCCATACAAGAATTAGATATATCACATCTCTTCATTGTCTCATCTATAAATTGAGAAACTTTACTAGCTGGCAATGGCACAGTATATCTACCTCCTGTAAGAGAAGTTTTGTATTCTAATTCTTTTGTGGATAACTGAGGTGTTGTTAAAGAAGTTGAACCAAAAAACATATTACCATAATAAACTTTAACCGATCTGTTTGATATAGTCCCAACATTATCTGCAACATCTTCGTATAACTGATCTAAATCAATACCTTTATCTGAAGGAATTAAAGTGTAAACCCACATACTTCTGGGTGTTCCCAAAAAAACTGAATTAGAAAAAACTGTAGCTGATTTAATTGATTGGCTAATAGTAAAAGTTGAAGCTTTCCTGTTATCTTCTATAGTTAGCCCATTTGGATTATACCCAATTACATTATCTACAAAATTTTTATAGTTCATATATTCACTAACCTTAACTTGTGTAGGGTTAGCTTTAGATCCTGTAATCAATAATCTATTGTTGTATTCAATAATTATAGATGGATTAAAATCTTCTAAATTTTTATAAATAGAAGATAAATCATTATAAGTAGCTAAAATATCTTGAATATTTTTAGCTTTTTTAGATATATCATAAGGAGCAGCTTTTCCAGTGGGTATAGCTGTCCAAGTAAGAGTACTCAAATCAAAACACATTACCCCACTTTTATCTCCAAAAGAATCTGTAAAATTTTCTTCTCCACTGCAAAAATAAAGACTTCCCTTAGAATAAGAATGACTAATATGTCTACCAATAAATCTATATTCAAATGAATCTTTTTTAGTAATATCTTTTTTAGGATTACCTTTTGACCAAATAGTGTCTTCAAATGGTGTTGATTGAATTGTGTAATAAAAATCTCCTTTATTATCATTTTTATCCCAAACTATTTTCCAAAGAAATATATTTCCTTCTAATGTAACTGATTCACCCCCAATCAAACATTCTTTTTGTATGTGTATATCTGTATCTCTATGAAATCCTGTAGCAGAAATACCTGGACTTTGTTCACAATGTGTCAATTGTGGCAAAGTATTTATCATCATACTTTGATACAAAGTTGCATCAGAGGTTTGAGGTAAGCTAGTTTGCATTCCAGCCCAACGACTAACACCAAAAGAAAAATCAGTATTTTTAGCTGATAAATTAAAATTTCTTGAATCTTGTAATGATTTAGCTTGATTTTGATACTGTGTTTCTGGCATATATATTTATTATACCATTTATGAAACAAAAAAGAAAACTTCTTTTCACCTAATATTTAGTAAAATAAAAAATATTTTTATTTTTTTTAATATTAGAATCAACTGGATTTAAATTATTATCCCATTCTAGCAAAACATCTCTATATAAAGCTTTTTCTGATATATAAGTACGAGATGATCTTTCGCAAACTCTTTCTTTCAAGATTTCTATAAGATAAGCATAAGCTGCTGGATGAGCTGGAAACCACGCCATAGGTTCATTTAAACTTTTTGGAAGATCTGGAATCATGTAAAATTCCATATTAAGATTATTACCTTCAATATTTTTACAAGCATTGCAGGTAGTACAATTATTACAAATAGCCCTATCCATATGATATGGTAATTTAAGTAATAATTTGTAACCTTCAATAGTATAAATAAAATCTTGACCTCTCTGACTCCATTCCTGTCTTTGAACCCTATCAAATTTATTTTTTATTGTATAATACCTACAGTCTTTTTCTATCCATAAAGCTATATCTTTATGAAATGAAGTCGGTAAATTGTATGATTCTTTACCAGCTTGTAAGATAATTGGATATTTAGCAATTAAAAAATTATATTGTTTATTGCCTTTAAGTAAAATCATTTCTCGTACAGCTGCTCTAAATAACTGTAAATAAACTCTTTCAGATATAGAACAATTACCAACAGTATCTGATACAAAACTTTTTACCTCTTCAATCATATCGCGAGGAGTTAATATATCTTCATTAGCTCTACTATAAACCATTATTGGAGTAGCAATTTGAGTCACTCCATCTTCTATTTCGTATTTATTATCAGCAAAACCAACTCTAGGCTGAACTGCTGAAACTACCTCAAATTCATCATCGTAAACTGCTAAAGGATCTTGAGGATTATATTTTAAAAAATCACTTTCTGAATCATTGTCAATTAACCTCTCTTTGTCACGAGAAGAATGCACTGGGCGAAATGCTTGAAAACGATTTATATAAGACATATTTAAACATTATTGGGCGGATATTCAAAGAAAATTGGCTGTGTAATTCTTTTATTATTATAATATGCAACTGCGTAATATTTTCCTCTTGATATACCACCCACCAAAAGAACAGATCCGTTGTTTGCTCGTGGTATTGGATCTGAATTAGCAAATCCTTTAAGACTTCCATCAAAATTAGTAAATACTAATTGAATATCCAACTGATTAAATACTGGAACTTGAACACCAGTTGTTGCATCGTAAACTCTTGCGTAAGCTCCATCTTGCAATCTATTTCCTACATTATCTTTAAAAACAATTGGCAAAATAATTCCATCAAAAAGTTCATAAACAATTTTGCCAGTTTTTTTATCTCTTTGATGAATTGGATAAGGCATTCTTAAATTATTAATATAAAGTTGCTCTATTAATCCACCATAAGTTAAATAACCATCTACACTACCAGTGTTAGATAACTGATTTAATGGGTTTTCTAAAACACTTATTTGAATTTGGTCATCAAATAAGTATGGTTGAGCAATATTTGTAGCTATATTTGCATCTACAGCAGAAATGTAACCAGTATAAATACCATTGTTAGGCAAATCTAATTCAGACAAAACTACTCCATATGTATATTTACTACCAACTGGAAACTGTTTATTCATTAAATATTCAGCGGATGTCACTGTGGACATTTGGCTCCCTAAAAAATTATCTTTAGATGAAGAAGAATAAGAAGATAAATATAATTTTACTATCAAATCTTGCCTATCTAAGGCAATAGTTATAGGTAAATCTAAACTATTGTTGCGATAAACTTGTAAATTAATCATATTATACAGGTAATGAGTCAATCCAATCTACAAATGCTTGGTAACGAGTTTGTGTAATGGTGGCACGATTTAAAATATTTGTTATTTTAGATAATTTAGCATCTGAGCTAGGACTAATTGAGCCATCCCAATTTAAATCTCCTGATTGTGCATTTTGACCTAAAAGAGCATTAGCTAATCTATTTAATAAAGGATTATCATTAGCGATTACTTTATAAGCAGTTGTGGTTGAGATTGATGGATTATTATAAGCTACTACTACACCACCTTTTACAGTAGTTGAAGCAGTTGGTAAATTAGCAGTAAGAAAAGCTAAATTTTGTTTTTTAATATCACACAAATCTGTGACAATTTTTGATACATCTGCTGGTCTCCATGCTGAAAAATCTAAAATAATTTGACCTGAACTAGATACTTGAATATTACCTGCTTCACCACCAGAATTATCTTGGTAGGGACTTTGACCACGGATAATAGTTAATTGCTGATTTTGTGAAACATAAGACCCCCTTTGAATCCTAGCATATTCAACTGGTTTGGTAAAAGTAAAACAGCTAATTTTTACATACACATCTTCGTTAGCTAAAGCTTGAACTATATTAAAAGGTAAAGCTTTTGATAAATTTACTTGAACAGAAGTCCCCGATGGAACAGCTGGGAGATTAGTTTGTATAATTGGTACTTTATAATCAGCAATTGGAAAAGAATAACCGCAGGTATTAGACATTTTAGTGTAAAGTTAGTGTCGTAGGACTATTTAAAATTGAAGTTGAAGTAGCATTTATTAAATCAGGATCTGTAATATCTTCTAACTCTTCTTCATTTTTATCAAGTATGCCATTAATATCTAAAATAGCAACCACAATAGCTTTTATTTTTTGATCTGTTAACGGCTCTTGTTTAGTAATAGCTACATTAAGAATATTCTTAATTACATCTATTCTAGGTTGTAACTCAGCTGGAGTAATATTATCTAATATAGCCATATTATTTATCAATTTTTTTAATTTGAATTTCGGAATAAATATAAGTGACGGCATTTATTAAAATACCAATAATTCCAGTTGAAACACTTGTTGTATCATGAGAACCATTAATTAAATTAAGAATTGCTCCTGACCCACCAACAGCTACTAAAAACCTAGTTGAAAATAATTTTTTAACTCTCTCAGCTATAAAATCAGAAATTTTATTTGTAACAATTTTTTCTGGTGTAAGATTGACTGTTTCAACGGGTTGTTGATTTACAGAATCATTTAATCTTAATTTTTCTTCTACTAAAATTAATTCATTTTTTAAATCTTTTTTATTTTGTTCTAACACTGCTAATTGATTTTGCAAATCAGTAATTAAAGATACAAGGCGATTGTTTTCAGTTTTTAAATCAAAATATTGACTTTGTAAAATAGCAATATCGCTTAAAGAAGTTGCTAATTCATTAGTTTTATCAGTTATTTGATTTTGTAAATTAATAATGTTGTTTTCAAGAATATTTGATTTATTTTTAAAATCAGCAATCTCAAGATCACGGTCGTAAATGTCATTTATAATAGACCAATCTTTATTATAAAATTTATTTTTATAATATTGTGAATTAGTATTTTGATCGAAATTTTCAATTTTTGCCCAAGGTGTTAAATTTTCAACTATAGGTGTTGCTTCGTTTACTTCTAAGCTTTTATATCCATAACTTTTAAAAGTATTTATATCACCGCTAAAAGTATCTAAATCAACACTGTTGTCGCTAATTCCATTAAGTATTCCTTTGCTAGATGTTTGAGTCATAGCAGTTACTGACCAAGGAATAGAATTGCCAGTTCCTTCGTAATCAGCTAACCAAAGACCATAATCACCAGAAACGATGCGTGACCAATCATATTTTTTTTGCAAAGATTTATTAATATAAATTAATCCTTTTAATCCGCCAAGATTTGATTTGACTCTTTCAAGAAAAGCAAAAGACCATTTAGGAACATCACCAACCCAATTTGATTCATAATCTAAAACAACAAGTTCACCATCTTTAATATTAAGATGAGATGTAAACCAATCTGCTTCTGCTTCTGCACTATTATACTCAGGACGAGCAAAATGATAGTATCCTAAACCCAAACCAGTGCGTCTAATTTCTGATTGATTACGAATAAACTCAGTATCAACATAATTGGTTCCCTCAGTTGCTTTTATGATTATAAAATCAACTTGAGTTTTTAGTTTATCAAAATCAGGTTTGCCTTGCCAGTGTGATATATCAATTCCTTTAAGCATATAAATTGTATTTTAAATTATGAATTTTTGTAAAAATAAATTATTATTTTTTAGCATTTTTTAGCTTTCATTTTACCTCCACCCATAACCTTTCCTTTCATCTTCATTTTACCTCCACCCATTGGCATTCCAGAACTCATTGGAGCTGAAGTTGGAGAAGATGAAAATAAACTTGATTTTGCAACAGGTGTTTTTTTCATAGTAGTTGTTTTTTTCATAGTAGTTGTTTTTTTACCTCCACCCATAACTTTTCCTTTCATCTTCATTTTACCTCCACCCATTGGCATTCCAGAACTCATTGGCATTCCAGAACTCATTGGAGCCGAAGTTGGAGAAGATGAAAATAAATTTGATTTTGCAACAGGTGTTTTTTTCATAGTAGTTGTTTTTTTAATCGTTTTTTTAGTGGCCATATAATAATAATTTTAAAATTTTTAATAGAACCCCCTCAAATGAGAGGGTTAGAATTTGTTATTTAAATTTAACCCAATTTGTACCATCAAATCTAAATTGAGCAAAAACAGCTGTGCTTATAGTATCAATGGTAGCATTGCTTTGAGTTGCATCTTTTACAACTAATGAATAAGTTGCAGGAGTAGCACCTACACCAGAAAGGTTTATAGTTCTACCCAATGTAGCATTGGTAGCACTAAGGATTACATCTCTACTAGAAGTCCATGTCCCTGTAAATAATACATTTTCTGTATTGGTATTAACTATACCAGTAACAGCAGTTGACCCAGGAGTTACTTTGCTAAACCCAAAACCACCAACTTCTAAATTGAAAGTTCCAGCAGAAGGATTAGTAAGAGCTAAAGTGTTAGAAGTAAAATTGGGTCCAATAGCTACAGAACCAGATGGAGCAGATAATTGATTACCATTATATCTCATTGGAGCTATTGCTGATAAGACCCCAGAACTTAATGTTAAGTCAATTGTTGAAGTATCTGAAACACTAACACCAGTAGCTAAAGCAGTAAGATCAACACCTGTACCATTTGTAATACTCAAAAATTTTGTAGCATTATCATATGATAAATTTTGATCATTATTAGCAGAGATTAAAGTATCATTACCAGATTGAGTAATTTGAACATTGGCGTTACCTGGTTTTAAAGAACCAAATTGGAATGTAATACCATCTACATTCATACCTCTATAAATTTGACCAGTGTTAGGTCCAATACTACCAATGTTAGCACCAATATTGTTTGAGCCAACAAAAGGTACTGAAATAATTGCATAATTTGAATCGCTGGAAACTTGAACATTTGTTCCGCCTTTAATAGCTTTTAATTGAGGAACTGAACCAGATTTAACTCCTGAGTAAATTCCTGCTTGATTTGATCCTGTACCTAAATTAGCTAAATCATTTGGTTCGCCCAAACTATTAAACCTAACCACATCAGTACTTTGACTAATTAACAAATTAGCATTGTCTGAAACAAGTGTGCGAAATTGGAATACATTAAATCCATCTTTTTGATTAAATACTCTTGCACCAGAACCATTATTACTCGCATCATAAACAGTTGAAGAAATAGGTTGAGTTGTAACAGCACCTGTTGGATCAACGATCATTTGTCTATTTCCTGTCCCAGTTAACCCAGTAAATGAAATTGAGCCAGAAGCAGATAAATTAGTAAGAGTTGTGGAACCATTAATTGATAAACTACCAGTAATAGCTCCCCCAGCTAAAGGAAGGTAAGTGTTTGAAGCTAAAACTTGGCTTAATAAACCACAGTGAGTTATTAATGTAGCACAATCAATATTTAATTGATTTTCTGAAGAAATTGTAATACCTGATCCAGCTACAGCTGAAATAGTACCAAAATTAGTAGGATTAACATATCCCAACTCTCCAGAAGGAAGAATTTGTAAAACTTGACCATTTGTACCTCGATTTGAGGTAACTTTGATTCCTTGGATTGCAACTACTGTATTACGAGTAAGATCTCCTTGTACATCACCAGCTAAAGCCAAAGGAGCTGGACACGCAGAAGTTTGAGCTTGAGGTTGAAATACAGGAGAACTATACCTTCTACAGGTTTCGCAAGTAGCATAAGGATTATGTGAGCAACCAGACATGATTTGTTATTTTATAATTTAAAAAAGATTAATTTAAAACACGAACATCAAAAACTAAAGTACCATTAAAAGCAGCAGCAGCATCAATATTTTTTACAATAATTGTAATTGTATTAGCAGTAGCAGTTGCAGTTAAAAGTGTTGGTTGACCTGTAGTCAAAGTTCCTCTTTCAACATTTACAGAAAGCACTGAAGTTGTAACAACTGAAGTATCAGTAATAGTTAAAGTATAAATACCAGCGACAGCAGTTGTAAGAGTTTCTGAAGTTACTTTTAAAACTGTACCTGTTGCAGTAGCAACACCAGCAGTAGCAGTAGCAGTTACAATAGTAGGATTTTGAACCTTAATAACACCTGCAGAAGGATTAGTAACCAATTCACCAATAAAATTCCAACCTGTTGGTACAGCACCAGTAGGAGCAGCGATAGTGGCAGTCAAAGTACCATCTAAACCTGAACCAGGAGTATTAGGAACAACTGAAGCTACAACACCATTTGAATCTACAGTTGCAATAGCTGTAGGAGCTACTCCACCTGTAGCAACGCTAGCAAAAGATACCACTGGAGAAGATCCAGGAATATAACCAGAACCTCCAACTAAAGATGTGAAATTAGTTAGTAAACCACCTGCAACTACAGGAGTTACCGTAGCTGTAGTACCAGTACCAGCAGCAGGAAGTGTAGCTATTGTAGAGTTAGTTCTTAAAGGAATTGTAGCACTTATTCTTGAAGTAGTAGGATCTACTGTAAAATTTAAAGTTGAAGTATCAACAAAATTTGTATCTCCAGCAGCAGTTTTAAAATCAATATACGCATCATAAGAATTACCTGAAATAGGATAAATAGTAGCATTAATATTTACTGTAGGAACATAAGGAAATGTACGAAAAGTAGGGCAAGGAATAAGCATAATTAGTTTTTGAAATTTAATAAAATATTGTAGATCATCAATAGTAATTATACTAAAGATGACCCACAATTACAAATAGAAAAAGAAAGCTACTTATAAAAATTAGTAAGCTGTTCCAGCTCTAAATCCATTACCTAATGGAGTTGCTGAAATTGGGTTTACACTACCAGAAGAAATTTCTAACCTATAAACAGCTTGTGTGTTACCTACACCTCCTGGGGTGTAGTAATAAATAAACTGATTATCATTCGATAATAACAAGTCTGAATCCCAAGTGTTATTTACACTTGTACCTGCATAAAGAAAAATAGTATTGTTTGTTGTATTATATTTATAAATTCCATTTGTGGTATTTATAAATAAATCATTATTTACAAGAACTAATCCTTTTGAGTTATTAGGCATTCTTGCAATATCTTTACTGTCTATAACGGCTCCAGTCGCAATATTAAATTTCAAAAGACTTACATTTGCGACTCCATAACTTACAAAAGCTGCGGCTTCTGTTTGGGATATTGCAAAAACTCTTGCTACTACATAACCAGAAATATTTGTTGGTACGTTAGTAAATACTACATCACTGGTAGAACCTGTTGAAGTATTAACTTTTTTTATTCCAGTAGCAAAAGCAGATGTTGTTTGATTTCCCACATAAAGTATGCTGCCATCAGTTGATAAACTACCATATCCTGCACTAGCATTAATTGGGTTAGATATATTAGAATCTGCTGATACTAGAAGGTCTGAGATTTTTAATTTAGTAATTTGATTCGGTGAATAAATTACTAAAAAATCATTTGATGGGTATAATTCAGCTGATAAAGCGTTTGGTATATTAATAGAACTACCAAGTATAGTTTTGCTTACTTTATCATAAGAATAAATTTTTGCTCCTAAAGAACCTGATACAAATAGTAATAATTTATTTGAGTCATTTGGATTTTTTAATATTTTATTTATACTTCCATCTTGAGTTAATGGAGAAGTTAAAGATAATACAGTTGCTGTTAAACCTGATTCCCTAACTTCAGATATTGTTCTTCCAGTTGAGTAGTCTGACAAATATAAGATCTTATCAGTTGTGGTTCCACAGCTAACAACATTAGCATTAATTGAAATTGGAGAGCTATAAACCCCTGAAGAGTTTAAAGCATATATTTGATAGTTGTGATTTCCGACTGTTTGTGACATATTATATAGTTTGATATTTGGTAG
>JANYEB010000234.1 GCA_025363355.1 Chitinophagaceae bacterium
TCGAAGTGTGAACACTTCGAGGTTTTTTGTTTTAACAATTTATTAAGTAAAACACTAGCCATCAACGCATTTTTAACAAAATATTTTCAAATACCTTGCTGACTTTTGGGTTACAAATATTTTATTAACCAAAAAAAATTAAACAAGATGAGTATCAAGTATTATTTGCAGCCAAATCACATTACACCCGATCCAAACGATCAAACTGCAAGGGTGCAACCAAACAACACTTTAGGTGTTGATGAAATTGTAAAAAGAATTGTAAAGCGTGGCACTACACTTACCGAAACCGATGTAAGGGCTGTGCTAGGTTTAGCATTTGAAGAAATTGCTGATGCCGTATCTGAAGGAAACAATGTAAACCTTTCATTAGTAAACATTCGCCCAAGTATTCAAGGTATTTTTAATGATGTAAATGACAGCTACGATGCAAGCAGGCATACTGTTAGGGCATCATTAAGTGCAGGTTTATTGTTGGGCGAAAAAATGAAAACTGCATCTGTAGAAAAAATGGGTAGCAGCATTGTAAGTCCTGATATTGTAGATTTTTTAGATGTGCGAACCAGCACCCACACACAAGCTAGTAAAGGAGGAATTGGTATTATTACTGGCAGCGAATTAAAGTTTAACCCAGCCAATATTGCAGAAGGTATCTTTTTTGTAAACATTGCTACCAATGCCGAAACCAAGGTTACAGAAATTGCCCAAAGAACTGAGGGTAAATTAATGTTTATGATACCAAGCACATTGGTTGCTGCAACTTATTATGTAGAAGTTCGCAAAGCTTATACCAGCAGTAATAGTATTAGAAGTGATGCGTATGAAACTAATTTAACAGTAGTATAATCAATTTACTTTCTCGTACAGGTTGTTTTGTGTTTTAACAAAGCGGATTGCTCAATAAGCAGTCCGCTTTTGTTTTTAGTATTGAAAAGCATGTTGGTTTTCTTATTGGAAAACAAACTTGTTTACTTACTGGAAAAGCAAGTTGTCTTTGCTGCACAACCAAACTGTTTTGGCTGCATAAATAGTTTGTCTTTGCTGCACAATTAAGTTGGTTGTGCAGTAAAGAAAATTTGTTTGTAATGCAAAGAAAGTTTGCCGATAAGGCTAGAAGAAAAAATTTATAGTTTGGCAATGTGTTTTAGTTTGATTTTCAGCTATTTTCGGTGAATTAAAAATACTTTTATAAATATTATTTTATTCACTTATTGTCTAACTAAGTAAAAATTATATGCAACCAAGAAAAAGTTTATTTTACTTAACAATTATTGCTTTATTTATTTCACTTCAAGCATTAGCCCAGCCTAAAATTACAGGATTTAGTTCACCCAATCTTTCTACCTTAGTAATTAAGGGTACTGGCTTTAGCACAACACCAACAAACAATATTGTTTATTTGGGCGATATTAGAGCAACTGTAATTAGTTCTACAACTATACGTGTAACAATTGCAATACCATCTTTTGGGGCAACGACATATAAGCCAGTGAGTGTAACTGTTAACAATTTAACTGCATATGCCTGGAGTACAATCAAAATAAATGCAGGTTCACCTACAAGCTCTGTATCATTCAGTAACCCATATTTGATGGATAGTGCCATTGGTACCGAAACTACAAATATTGCAACTGGTGATTTTGATAACGATGGAAAGATTGATATTGCAGTTATTGATAGGTTAAACGATTCAATAACTTTCTATAAAAACATCAGTTCCGTAGGTAATATTTTATTTGGTCAAAAGATAAGTTACAGCACAGGGCATACGCCACGTAGCCTTGCTGTTGCAGATATAAATGGTGATGGCAAACTTGATGTTGTTGTTTCAAATAATGGGGATAGCAGTGTTTCCGTTTTTAAAAATGTTAGCACATCAAATCTTATATCTTTCAATAGTCAACTAAAGTTAAATACTGGAAGATATCCCAATGATGTTGTAGTAGCAGATTTTAATTTAGATGGCAAGCCCGATATCGCAACTGCTAACATAGATTTATATGGAAACGTTTCAATACTTAAAAATAACAGCACTGCCACATCTATTGTTTTTAATAATTACTTTAACATTACAACAGGTGGCATTATAAACAGTCTAAGTGCAAATGATTTTAATGGAGATGGCTTGGTGGACTTAGCATTGGCAAATAATATTTACAATGAAGTAAGAACGCTTAAAAACACAAGTGTAACTGCAACAATATCTTTTGCAACTGGTGTTTCAATTACAACTGGTAACTATCCAACTGGTATTGTCAGTGGAGATTTTAACTATGATAATATACCAGATATTGCTGTTGCAAACTTTCAAGGCAGCGAAGTAGCCACTATTAAAAATACAAGTACAAGTGGGGTAATATCTTTTAATGCTAGTAGTTATTGTAATACGTCAATCAGTCCTACTGCTTTAGCAATAGGCGATATTGATGGAGACGCCAATCCAGAATTAATAAGTATTAGTAACACATTAGCCTTAAATGTTCTAAAAAACACAGGCCAGTCAACGCTAACAATGAGTAATATTTATACGAATACTTCTCCATATATAGGTACGAAAGCTGTAATAGCAGATTTTGATTTAGATGGGAAAAACGATCTGGCAGTAACTACTGGCTATATAAGGGTGTTTGTATTTAGAAATGCAAGTGGCAAACCAGTTATTAATTCATTTGCTCCATCATCTGGTTATACAGGAGCACAAATAAAAATTAAAGGTTATGGATTTAGTTCTGTATCCGCTGTTTATTTTGGCGATAGCCTTGCATCATCCATTAACATAACTAGTGATAGTGTATTATATGCTACAGTTGGTAATGGTGCTTCTGGTTTAATTAAGATAAAAAATCCAGTAGGTTTAGATAGTATTGGTTGGTTTGATTATTATGATCCTAATGGACCTGATATTTATTCTATTATTCCAGCAATAGCTTGTAAAGGAACTACTGTTGTAATAAATGGAAATAATTTTTCAGGAACAACTTTTTTGTATATCGGCAATAAGAAAGTTACCAATTTTGTTGTACAAAATAATAATAGTTTAAGTTTTATAGCCGACACAGGGTTTAATGGATTTATTAAAATTATTGGAATTAAAGGGACATTAATTTCAACTAAAAAATTTACTACAGGCAATGTTATTAATAATATTGCTTATATAGCTAGTGGTGATAATTCCTCTATGGATAGCACTATTGATGTGATAGACTTAAACAACAATAAACTTATAAAAAAAATTATTGTTGACATAAACCCAACAGGTACATTTTTTAGTAGTGATTACGAAAAGCTTTATGTACCTTGTACAAATCACTTGTCTAAGCATTCTATAGTAATCATTTCAACAAGTACGAATAAAGTTACAAATAAGATAATACTTAATGCACCCCCTCAATATATTACACTTAATCCCACTGATACAAAACTATATATCAATTATTTTAACAAAACTTATATTGATGTTTTTGATATAAATACTTTACAACTTATTAATTCCATTCCTCTGTCTATTTGGAGTCATAATATGTGTTTTTCTGCTGATGGAGCCAAAATGTATGTTTCACTAGATGTTACTGGAAATATTGCACAAGTAAATACCACTACAAATATTGTTTCAAAATTAATAAGTGTTGCACCAACCAATAGCAAACAGTATTTAATAAGTGATACAACAAACAATAGAGTATATATAGGTGCTACTGATAAAATATTTATTTTGGATACCCATACAGATACGTTTGTTGATACAATTAGCTTGTATTGGACAGCATATCAAAAAAAAATAACACAACTTTTGTTAACAAATGACAAAACAAGATTAATAGTAGTTTATACAGAAAACACCTTTTACTATTCTGTTCAAATTATTGATTTAGCAACAAAAGGAATTATACAAACTTTCCCCTTAACAATTTATCCAGATGAATTTAGAATTGATAATTCAGCTGATAATAATTTGATATATGTTTACAGCACATCTTCATTTCAACTTAATAAATGGAATATTAATCAAAATACTATTGTTGATACAATTCAGCTTCAATTTTCATCGGCATTAATCACCAATTTTGTAACAAAAGTTAAATTAATAGATAATGTAAAAATAGATTCCATTAATTATAAAAACAATATAGTTGGCGATACGCTTAAACTTTTTTGTTTTGGAAATTTTAATTCTTATTCAAAAGTTATTTGGTCGGGGCCTAATAACTTTATCGACACAGGAACTACTGTTTTTATTGCCAATGTTAAAGCTATAAATAACGGCTTTTATACTGCGACCGTATTTAATGGAAGTTGTACATCTTCTGCTACAATTAATATTACAATAAATACTACTTATTTACTTTCTGGCAACCTACATTCTCCAAAAAGCAATTTTATAAAAAATATTACTTTAAAACTTAGTGGTGATACTGTAAAGACAATAATTTCAACTACAGGTGATTATAGTTTCAACAATTTAAAAACAGGAAACTACACCATTCGCCCCACCAAAAACAACGATATCACCAAAGCAAATGGTTTAAACGCTACAGATGTTTTATTTGTGCAAAGGCATATTTTAAATACTACAAAACTAAACAGTGCTTTTAAACTAATTGCAGCAGATGTTAATGGGGACAAACTAGTTAATGCAACAGACTTACTGCGTATAAAACGTTTAATACTTGGCACAGATACAACATTTACAAAAGGCTCTGGTGTAAACAAAATTGATAGGCTTTGGGAGTTTGTAGACAGTGCATACCAGTTCCCTGATACTGCAAACCCATTCCCTTTTAAAGACTCTATTTCGTTCACTAATTTAACAAGCAACAAAGTCAATCAAACATTTATTGGTGTTAAGTTGGGCGATGTAAACGATAGCTGGAATGCTGCTGTGGCAAGGGGTGTAGTTACTAAGCCTGTGGAGTTTGTTTATACTTTAAGGAATGAGGAATTGGGAATTGGGAATTC
>JANYEB010000243.1 GCA_025363355.1 Chitinophagaceae bacterium
TGTTCTTTAATTTGTTTTGAACTAAGACTCTCTGAAATAGCTTTTTGAATTAATGACAGAAATTCTTCATCACCTGCAAAACGAAGTGCAACAATTTGACCCATTTTTAATTCACCAGGTAATAATTTGCCTGTCATTGCAAAATGCCTTAAACTTTCTTCTGCTCTTATAGCCCTGTCTTGTGCTTTTAAAGCAAATGAACGAGCAAAGTATGTAACAAGAATGGTAGCAAAAGTTAAAGCACCAATTAGTAAATTAGTACAATAGACTCCACAACTTTCCCTAGAGCATTTAAATGCTGTGCTTACTAATATTGTTAATAAAAGCAAATAAGTGACATAGTGATACAATGGCACCATTCGTGAATGATTCTTAAAATTTTGTTCTTGCATAAAAATAATTTTTTGATGTAAAACTAATGTTTAAAGCCTTAGCTTGATTGTTTATCATTCTCAATCGAAATGATTCTAGATATTTGTCCAATCAATTCAAAGTAATGAGACTCTGCCATAAAATACCTTTACTATTACAGCTTTACACCTTTGATGTAAATATGCCAGAAGATGGTATGTATGAACTTACTATAGTATCAAAAAAAGATGGCTCATTTCATACTTTTCAAGATAAAACTTGGGGTAAGGTAGTTCATCTAGCGTTTATGTTTATGAATAAAACGATGAAGCAGGAAGCAAAAAATGAATTGCTCTATTAATTTATTTATTTGAAGTGGGTTATTAAATATGTGTCTAAAATGTTTTTGCTTCTAAAGTTTTCAACGATGTAGTTATATGAAAAGAGTATCTTCAGTAAAGATTACATTTGATATAATCACGTTTAATTCATATTATGAGCATTATTAAAACTACCATTGGGCTAATAACAATAATTTCTTTAGCAGCCTGTAACAGTAAACCAACTCCACCTACTGTAAAAAAAGATTCAATTATAGTAGCAGCTGCACCTAAGCCAGGTGACCCAATAAAATTAGATAGCAGCAAACGATATATTTATTTAACTTGGGATGATTCTCCTCAACCTCCAGGAACTACTGTTTCAAAAGGAGTGTTTCACCAGCAAGGCGTTAAAGCAACTTTTTTTGTAGTTGGTAGTAATCAGGTTGGGCCATTTAAAACTCGTGTTGTAGATTCTTTACGAAATGCATATCCAGAATTTTTAATGGCAAACCATAGTTATTCTCATGCCAAAATAAATGGAAAAGATAATTATTCATTATTTTACAAACGTGCAGATAGTGCAGTTGTAGATTTTTTAAAGAATGAAAAAGAGTTGAATGTAGGCGTGAAAATTATTCGTTTGCCTGGTAATAATTCTTGGGCTGGAAAAGGGAAAATCCAAGGCCCAAAATCTACATTAGAAGTGTGTAAGAGACTGGATTCATTAGGATATAAAATAATTGGATGGGACATAGAATGGAATCAAAACAAAACAGTTCCTAAGGAAAGCGTTGATGAAATGGTTAAAAAGGTAAATGATAAATTTGAGAGTGGCTATACGTTTGAACAAAACTGTTTAGTAATACTTTCTCACGATCGTTTGTTTGCTAAACCTCAATATGCTGACTCTTTAAGTAAGTTTATTAGTATTCTAAAGAAAGATCCAAGAAATGTTTTTGAAACCTTAGATCATTATCCATTAGTAATGAGAAAATAATTTATAAAGAAGGCTGCTTTAAAAGCAGCCTTCTTTATTGTGATAGAATCTTATTTTCCATTCAATCTTTCTAAATGTAATTGCCCAAAATTTTGTAAAGAGGATAATTGTAAATCTGCCAAAGACCATCTCAAATCTTTTGCCTGGTTAGGTGCTGGAACAACTACACATTTCATTTTAGCAGCTTTTGCTGCAATCATCCCATTGATAGAATCTTCAAAACAAATACATTCAGCAGGATTGCTATTTAGAGCCTTTGCACAGTTTAAATATACTTGTGGATTAGGTTTGCCATAAGGCAAATCTTGTGCAGATTCAATCGCTTGTAAGTAATCTTTAATGCCAGCAATTTCTAAAACTGCATTAATAAGTGAAGTAGGAGAAGATGTTGCCAAACCAATTTTAAACTGATGTTGTTTAAAGAAGTTGAAGATATAATCAACACCACTCATTATAACGCCTTTAGTTTTTACCTTATCAATTACTGCATCAACAATCATTTTATCCCAAGCGGGAATAAGCGATTTATCGAGCTTAAAATAATTAAACCAATGCTCTAAAAACTCTGCAGTTCTTAGTCCTGTGGTTTTATCATATTCTTCTTTAGAAATGCTGATATTGTTGATACTAAAAACATCATTGGCTGCTTCTTGCCATAAAGGTTCGCTGTCAATAAGCAAACCATCCATATCGAAAATTACTGTGTTCATTTGTTCGTGAGTTTTTTTTGTTAGTTGTCGTAAGTAAATGGTAGTTTGTTGTAAGTTGGTTGGCACAATTTCAACTTGTGATGTCAACTCACAATTTACATTTAACTCACGATTAAAAACTGCCGTTTAAAGATTCTGTAAAATAAATTTTGTCATCTTGCTATAGATGTGGAAGCTTGTGTTGCCACCACTGATGCTATGATTTTTGTTGGGGTAATAACCACTTTCAAAGTCAATGTTTTTTTTAATCATTTCATCAATCATCATCACACTATTTTGAAAATGCACATTATCATCAGCTGTGCCATGAATGATTAAAAACTTGCCTTTTATTTTATCTACATAATTTAAAGGAACATTTTCATCATAGCCTTTTTTATTTTCTTGTGGTGTTCTCATAAAACGTTCAGTGTAAATATTGTCATAATATCTCCAACTTGTAACAGGTGCAACAGCAACAGCAGTTTTAAAAACATCGGCACCTTTACTAATTGCCAAGCTACTCATAAATCCACCAAAACTCCAACCCCAATGCCCAATACGTTTTGCATCGATGTATGGTAATGTTGCAAGGTATTTTGCAGCATCAATTTGGTCTTCAATTTCGTACTTACCTAATTGTAAATAAGTTTTCTTTTTAAAGGCTTCGCCTCTAAACCCTGTGCCTGTATTATCAACACAAACAACAATATACCCTTGCTGTGTAAGGTAGTGGTGCCACATATTTATTTTGCCCCAAGAGTTTGCAACTTGTTGACTTCCGGGTCCACCATAATTGCAAAATAGTACAGGATATTTTTTTGTAGAATCAAAGTCTTTTGGTTTTAGCATCCAACTGCACAACTCAACACCAGCACCATTTTTAATCATTTGAAAGGTTGGAGTTGCAAGGTTGTATTCTTCTGTAATTTTCTTTTTTAGAGCAGCATTATCTTTTAAAACCTTGCCAGTCAATAATGGATTTTTAAGAATATCCTCAGTTTTGTTTAAAGTTATTATTGAAGGTGTTTCAGCAGTAGAAAAATTATTTACAAAATAGCTGTAATCCTTACTGAATGAGAGTTTATGAGTACCTGCAATATTTGTTAATGGTGTAGTTTTATTTGTTAAAAAATTATAGCAAGCAGGCAACCTGTTTCTTGTTTGAAAAGCTAATGAGAAGTAAATATTACCTCTGTTTTCATCTACTCCATATAAGTCAACAACCTCCATTTTTTCATTTATTAGTTGCTTCTCTGTTTTTGTTTTTATATCTCCCAAATACAAATCGTTAAAACCATTTTTTTCACTTGTTAATAAAAACCTATTGCCATCTTCAAAGAAATAAATATCATCATTAATGCTAATGTATTTATCGTTCTTTTCTTCGTAGAATGTATTTGTAGAGCCAGTTACAGCATCTGCCTGTAAAAGTTTTAAATTGTTTTGCAAACGGTTTAGCCAATACACACAAAGCTTATTTGTGTTAGCAATCCATTTAATTCTTGGCACATAAATATCTTTTTCCTTGCCAATATCAACTATTATTTTTTTACCTGTTATAATGTTGTAAATGATAATGTCAATTGCAGAATTTGCTTCGCCAGCTTTTGGATATTTATAAGTGTATTGAGTAGGGTAGAGGCTATCAAATTGTGTGAATGTATAAGACTTTACTTTGCTTTCATCAAATCTATAAAAAGCAATATAGTTGCTATTTTTACTCCACTCAAACGCTTTTGAAAAACCAAATTCTTCTTCATAGACCCAATCACAATTACCATTAATGATAAAGTTCCATTTACCATCATTTGTTATTTGAATGTTTTTATTAACAGCAATATTCTTTATAAATAAATTATTATTCTTTACGAAAGCAACTTTTTTTCCATCAGGTGAAATGGTTGCGTGTAACACTTTATCAGCATCAACTAGTATAGATTTTTTTGCAGCAATATCATAAATATATGTAATGGCTTTACTGCTTCTTCTATAAATAAACTCTCTGTCTTTAAATACCAAAATCTTCTTTTCATCATTGCTCCAGGCAATATCATTTAAACTTAAATTAATTCCCTTTTCGTTTTTAACATCGTTACTTTTTATAATAGTATCAACCGTTTCACCAGTTTCAAAACTTTTTTTAATAATACCTTGTACAATAGTTTCTACGTAGTATTTGCCATCTTTCATGCTATTAAAACCTTGTACAGTTTCGGCTCTAAAAGTTCCTTTTTTATAAATATCTTCTAGTGTTATTTGCTTTTGGGCATTAACAGTAAAGGGATATAGCAGTAAAGAGATAATAATTTTTTTCATCACATTTTATATTTAAACTAATCAATAATCAACCAGAAACGGTGCGAAAATAACTGTTTGCTTTTTAAGGAAATATAATTTATGATGTGCAAATGCTATTGTTGTCAAAGCTATTTTTGCCAAGCAATCAAATCGTAAAGTCGGTTTACTTGTGCAACACACTTTTGCCTCAGTACTGATTTGTAAAATTACTTTTAAAACTTAATGAATAAAGTAGCCGTATATAGAAAGGAAAGTTTTAATGCAGCCCACAAGCTATTTAACCCAGCTTGGGATGATGCTACCAACTTTAAAGTATTTGGAAAATGTAGTTACACTAACTTTCATGGTCATAATTATGATTTAATAGTTAAGGTAACTGGTGTTCCTGATGAAATAACTGGTTACGTGATTGATTTAAAGGAATTGAGTGATTTAGTTCAAAGGGAGATAATTGCAAGGTTTGATCACAAAAACTTAAACTTGGATACAGTTGAGTTTAAAACTTTAAACCCAACAGCCGAAAATATTGCTATTGTAATATACAATTTATTGAGACCACATATTCCTGAACATCTTGATATAAAAGTTAAATTATTTGAAACTGAAAGAAACTATGTTAAATACCCAGCATAAAAAAATCGAGTTAAGCGATACTGAAATTGATGAATTAGGTAATGATCACGTTAGCTCTTGCTACAATACGCCTTTGCGTGAAGATGCTTTTGTGAAAACAGATGAGCAGAAGATAGATATTATCTCTCAGCATTTTAAAACTATTATGGAAACATTAGGGTTAGATTTAACTGATGATAGCCTTAAAGGAACACCATTACGTGTTGCAAAAATGTATGTAAAAGAAGTGTTTCAGGGATTAAATCCTGCTAATAAGCCAAGCATTTCAATGTTTGATAACAAGTATAAATACAAAGAAATGTTGGTTGAAAAAAACATCTCATTTTATACTTATTGTGAACATCACTTTGTACCCATTATGGGTAAAGCACATATTGCTTACTTAAATAATGGTCAAGTAATTGGTTTAAGCAAACTAAATAGAATTGTTGAGTATTTTGCCAAGCGTCCACAAGTGCAAGAAAGGCTTACAATGCAAATAGGTAAAGAACTTGAGAATGTGTTAGGCACTAGTGATGTTGCTGTTCTGATAGATGCTAAACATTTGTGTGTGGCTAGTCGTGGTGTTAAAGATGATACAAGCTCTACCATCACTTCTTATTATGGAGGTGTTTTTAAGGAACAAGAAAAGAGAGATGAGTTTTTGAAGTATGTTGATATTAATACTGAGTTCTAGTTTACCTGATAACAATATTGCTAATTACTTTTTCTCCAAATTTTTCGTTGATTCGTTGAATGATTAAATCTTTCTGAAAATGAAGTTCATTTTTAAGTGCCGCGACGTGTGTTGTAACAAATAGTGTTTGATTAATTATTTCTAATTTCTCAGTGTATTTAGATATTGTTACACCCATAATTTCTTCCCAAATTTCACCAATTTGTGCAGCCCTGAGTCCGTTTTTTAAACGACTTTTAGAAACTACATCTTTTAATGCATCGCCAATATGATAAGTGCCCATTGTTATTTGTTAAAGTTCAATAATTTCGAACTGTTTGTTCAAAGATAACAGTTGTTTTTCTAATCTATCTTTATGTGTATCGGTAATAAAAATCTGAGCATTATCAATGCTAACCATTTGCATTAAATTGTGCATTCTGTCAGCATCTAATTTCTCAAAAACATCATCTAATAATAAAATAGGAGGAAAGCCTTTGTGCTGTTGCAGCATCTGCCATTCGGCAAGTTTTAAAGCGAACAATAA
>JANYEB010000245.1 GCA_025363355.1 Chitinophagaceae bacterium
AATCTAGAAGAAGTGCCTGATTGATCAGCTAAAGCATTTTGCACTCTCGGTACATCAGTGATATCCCCTGGTTTTTGCCATCTGCTTAAAATGTCTTTATGCCAAGCAATACCATAATCACCTAAGTGCATTAATCCAGCATAATTACCATCATAGAATTTACCGCCATAAGCAAAGGTTGCTAAAACAGATAATTCATAATTCTTAAATCTAAATGTATTGGTTAAACCTCCAGAAAATTTAGGTAATGCAGAACCACCAATGTAATATTGGGTTCCTTTTGAATAAGAATTAGTAACAGTTCTTTGTCCCGTAGCTTTACCAGTGTTATCTAAAACATCCATATAATATAAAGCGTCTCCTGTAGCAGCATCAACACCAGCATACTCTCTCATATAAAAATCATATATTGAGTGACCTTCTGCTAAGCGTTTAGTACCAGATACAATAACTTTAGGAAGTTTTGTAATTTCATTTTTATAAGTAGTGAAGTTTACATCAATTCTCCAGTCAAAATTTTTCTTAATAATAGCATTATAACCTAATTGAACTTCCCAACCATAGTTTTTCATTTCACCTATATTTTTTGTAGTAATATCATTGCCTGTAGATAAAGCTATGGGTTCATTATAGAACATTCCTTTTGAACCACGATTAAAGTAATCAACAGAACCTTGTAATCTTCTGTTGAATAAAGAGAAGTCAAAGCCGAAGTTTGTACCAGAAGGTTTTTCCCATAATAGTATAGGATTAGGTGCGGTTGGGTTAGGGATATATCCATTGGCGTTTGCATTAGGAAATCCACCTAAATACACATTTTGGTATGCATAATAATTGGGGTTACCGTCGGATTTGAAAATTGCCTCATTACCTAAACTTCCATAGTTAGCTTTAAATTTCAATTCATTAACCCAACTAACTTTCTTCATAAATGCTTCTTGGGATAACCTCCAACCAAAACCAGCAGATGTAAAAGTTCCCCAACGCACAGCTTCTGCAAAGCGAGAATTACCATCTTTACGAACATCAGCTGAAACTAGATATTTTCTATTGAAATCATACCCCAAATGGGCAAATACAGATTGTATTCTTAAATTGTCCAAATATGAATCATTACCTTCCAACGTTGATGCACTACTTAACTGAGTTTGTCCTGGAAAAGCAAAACCAGTGCTAGTAGCTGAGGAACCTTCTTCTTGGAAATAATAATTTTCGTGACCCAATAAAGCACTAAAATTATGTTTCCCAAAAGATTGGTTCCAACTTAAAACTTCGTTTAAGGTGTAGGAAATTTGAGTAGAAGTTCCTTTTGTAGATCTTCCTTTTACACCAGCAGCATCTCCATATTGGTTGTTTTGATAAGTAGTTGAATACCCATTGAACATATTAATACCAAAAGTTGTTTTCAATGAAAAATGACTAGATAATTTTGCTTCTAAATAAGTGTTTGCATTAGCATTGAAATTTTTTGAACTTCTTTCATCTAACATAACAGTACCAAGTAAATTGGAATTACCAGCATAAGGTCTTGTACCCATTTGAGCAGGAATTCCGAAATCTAGTGCAGGCAATCCTGTTGCTGGGTCAATAACCAATGCACCAGTAGTGGTATTATGTTGATAAACAGGGTAAATTGGTCCCATTTGTCTAGAATAGTAGAAAGGATTACTAGTTGCAGAACCTCCATTGATTACACCATTGTTTTTTGTAAAACCCCCATCAACATTCAATCCTGTTTTTAACCAATCATTAGCAGTTGAATTAACGTTTAAACGCATTGTATAACGCTTAAACCCAGTATTAATCATTGTACCTTCTTCATTCAAATATCCCACAGAAAGAAGGTAATCTGATTTATCACTAGCACCAGCTATACTTGTGGTGATGTTTTGTCTTTTAGCTGTTCTGAACAAAGCTTTCGCCCAAGACTCATTCCATAGCAACTGAGCACTAGAATTTAATTTACCAGTTGTAGGACTAACTAGTTGATTACCTGAAACATTATATGCATTGTAAACTAAAACGTTTGGACCAGTTAAGTCATTAGAAGCAGCTAACCCAGCAGCAGCTGAAGTCATTGCAGATGGACCAAATTGGTTTGCATTTCTAGTAGCTTCCCACATCATTTCATAATATTCTTTTGGAGCTAATCTGTCGTATTCTGGAATACCACGAGTGATATAACCCTGAGTACCACGAACAGAAATTTGAGCCTTCCCTTTCTTTCCTTTTTTAGTGTTAATCATAATAACACCATTAGAGCCACGAGCACCAAATAAAGCTGCAGATGCCGCATCTTTTAAAACAGTTACACTTTCAATGTCATCTGGAGAAATAGCAGAAATTGAACCATCATAAGGAATACCATTTAATACGTATAATGGGCTTGCACCTCCAGATATAGAACCAATACCTCTAATTCTGATATCAGCATTAGAACCAGGTGCACCACCACCATTTGTAGCAGCTAGTCCTGGGACTAATCCTTCTAGGGATTTTGTAAACGAAGAATTTTGTTGTTTAGCAATGTCTTTAGATCCTACAGTACCTTGAGATCCCGTAAATTCAGATAGCTTTTTAGTGCCATAAGGAACCTGAACAACAACCTCATCCAAATCTGGGGCGGTAGACGCAGAAACAAGAGAAGCAGAAATCGTACCTGATGCAGGAATTGTTACAGTTTTGGTAGCTAACCCAACACCACTAATTGTAACTGATTTAACATTTACTGGCACAGAAAGTGAAAAAGTACCATCTGCACTTGTGCTTGTACCTTTAGTGGAGCCATTTGCTTTTACTGTGGCACCGCCAACAGCAGCTCCTTTTTCGTCAGTAACCTTACCTGTTACAGTGCGGTTTTGTGCCCATACTTGAGCAATAGAAAAAAGGAAAAACATTAGAAAAGTCGTGAGTTTTCTCATATCGCGTTTTTAAATTAAAAAATTAAGTTTGCAATAATAAGACAAAAAGTTTTAACATTTTGTTGCATCATTTAACAAAAAATTATAATTTCCTTACAAATAAATGATTTTCAATAACTAAATTATTAAATTTACACTATGAAGCGATATGATTACATTATTTGTGGTGCCGGTTGTGCAGGTTTAACTTTTCTATATGAAATTATTTCGTATGACAAAACAAAAAATAAGAAAATCCTAGTAATTGACACCAGCATAAAGAACCAGAATGACAGAACTTGGTGCTTTTGGGACAATAATGAATCAAACTTTAGGGATATTATCAACCATCAATGGAGCCAGTTAAATTTTAAAACTAATAACTTTCAAAAGAAGTTATTGATAACCCCATACATATATAGTATGATTAACGGGTTAGATTTTTATCAGTACATTTTGTCTATGTTATCTAACCACCACAATATTGAAATAAAACAAGAAAATGTATTAAATATAGAAAACACAGAAAATGGGGTTGAGGTTAAAACTTCTAATAAAACATATTTAACAGAATATGCTTTCAACTCAATCATTTTTGATAAGAAGACAATTGAAACTAAAAATAGTTTGTTACAACACTTTAAAGGAATTGAAATAGAAACACAAAACGATGTTTTCAATCCTGAAGAAGCCACGTTTATGGATTTTTCAACTAGCCAAGCAAAAGGTACAAGTTTTATATATGTGTTACCAACTGCAAAAAAGAAGGCTTTGATAGAGTATACATTGTTCACAAAAAATATTTTAGAGCAAAAAGATTACGATGATGTTTTAGAGGATTACATAAAAAACAAACTAGGCATCAAGGAATATATAACAAACCATACTGAGTTTGGAATTATTCCAATGACCGATTACAAATTCAAAAGATTCAATGGTAACATTATCAATCTTGGCACTGTTGCAGGATGTGTAAAACCTAGTAGTGGCTTTGCTTTCAATTTTATTCAAAGACATACAAAACAAATTGTAGCCTTACTTGCACAAGGCAAAAAACCTCATCTTAAAAAAAGTTTTAATGACAGGAAGTTTCATTTATACGACGCTGTTCTACTTGAAGTTCTAGCTGAAAATAAAATGCAAGGAAGCGAAGTTTTTGCAAGCATTTTCAAGAAAAACTCACCCCAACTCGTTTTAAAATTTCTGGACAATCAAACAAATATTTGGGAAGATTTAAAAATTATGACAAGTGTTCCTTCAAAGATTTTTTTACCTATAGCTTTGAAGAAAATATTTACCGTAAAATAATGTCTAAAATATTAACACTAACACTTAACCCCTGTATAGATAAAACCATTTGGGTTGACAAACTCATTCCAGAAAAAAAATTAAAAGGCAAACATCCTGAAGATGAGCCAGGTGGTGGAGGTATTAATGTATCTAGAGCTATTAATTTTCTTGGAGAAAATAGCAAAGCCATTTTTTTTAATGGTGGTTATACTGGCTCATATTTTTTACAGCTACTAAACAATGAAAACATTGTCTTTATTGAATCTGGCATCGCTGGAGACACAAGAACTAATTTAATGTTGATTGATGAAAGCACTCTTTTAGAATACAGAATTGGAGTGGAGGGTCCTGAAATTTCAGCATCAGAAACAGAAAAATTATTGCACATTATTAAGCAACAAAAAAATTATGAATTTTTGGTTGCAAGTGGCAGTTTGCCCAAAGGAATTGCTGATGGTTTTTATGCCGAAGTTGCAGCTATTGTTGCATTTCATAATGCAAAATTTATTTTAGATACATCAGGTATTGCATTACAAAAAGCCCTTCAGCAAAAGCTATTTTTACTAAAGCCAAATCTTAATGAATTGAGTTTGCTTTGTGGAATTAGTGAAGATGCCAACATTGCTGATATTATTCAAGCTACAAAACAGTTATTAAATAAAATAAACTGTTCTGTAATTGTAGTTTCTCTTGGTGCAAGTGGTGCTATATTAGTTACTGAAATTGAAACGCATCACATACTACCACCAAAAGTTGAAGTTAAAAGCACGGTTGGTGCTGGTGACTCAATGGTTGCAGGTATGACAATTGCTTTATCAAAAAATCTATCTTGGAAAGAAGTTTTGCAGTATGGAATTGCCTGTGGCACTGCTGCTACATTGAATAGTGGTAGAGGATTATGCAATACAATTGATGTGGAAAGATTATATAAGGAGCTTCTGAATAATAAATCGTAATGAGCGATTCGTTTGATACTTTTATCTTCGCCACATTATGCAGCAATTAGATAACGAACAACTCATTCAAACAGCTCAGCAGTTTGGAACACCGCTCTATATTTATCACAGTGAAAAAATTACAGAACAACATCAAAAATTAAAAGCAGCTTTTTACAAGCCAAATACTAAGATTTTTTTTGCATGTAAAGCATTAACAAATATTAGCATTTTAACCCATATAAAAAATATTGGTTGTAACATTGATTGCAGTAGTATCAACGAAGTAAAGCTTGCAATACACGTAGGTTTCAGCACAAAAAACATTTTATATACTAGCAATGGCATTGCTTTTAAAGAAATAGAAGAAGCAAAAAAATTAGGAGTAAATATTACCATCGATAGTCTTTCAAATCTTGCAAAATTTGGAGAAAAATTTGGCAATACATATCCACTTAGTTTAAGGATTAGACCTAACATAATGGGTGGTGGAAATCTGCAAATTTCTACTGGTCACGATGAAAGTAAATTTGGAATTCCTGTTACACAATTAGACCAAATTTTACAAACAGTTCAGCAACATAATATCAATGTTGAAGGGTTGCATATTCATACAGGAAGCGACATTGATGACATTGAAGTTTTTATCAAAGGAATAGAAGTTTTGTTTGAAATACTACACCACTTTCCTAACCTTAAATTTATTGACTTAGGAAGTGGTTTTAAAGTAAAATATAAAGCAACTGATAAAGGAACAGACATTAACTTATTAGCACAAAAAATTTACGAAGATTTTGAAAATCATCCTGCTGCCAAAGATTTAGAAATTTGGTTTGAGCCTGGTAAATTTTTAGTTAGCGAATCTGGATATTTTATTACTCAAGTCAATGTAATAAAACATAATGAGGAAGCTACTTTCATTGGCATTGATAGTGGGTTTAATCATTTAATTCGACCAATGTTCTATGGCTCCTATCACACCATAAAAAACATTAGCAATCCGTTGGGAGAAGCAAAAGAATATGCTGTAGTTGGCAACCTATGTGAAACAGATACTTTTGCTTGGCAACGAAAAATTGAAGAAACAAAAGAAGGTGATTATTTATGTTTTTATAATGCTGGTGCTTATGGTTTTGAAATGAGTAGCAATTTTAATAGTCGTTTTAAACCAGCAGAAGTATTATTTAAAAATAATGAACCATATTTGATAAGAAAAAGAGATGAATTTGAAGACCTACTTCATAAGCAAATTATGATTTAATATTGAGGAACTAGAAATCAAAAACGAGAAACTGATAATGATTGAAATAAAAAACATTAAGAAAACCTTTGGAGACAAAACAATTTTGCAGGACATTTCTGCTGTTTTTCAAACAGGAAAATGCAACCTAATTATTGGAACAAGTGGTAGTGGCAAAACTGTTTTAACTAAATGTATGGTTGGTTTGTTTCAGCCAGATTTAGGAGAAATTTTGTATGATGGAGAAGATATGCTTCCAATGGATAAAGCCACAAGAAAATCACTTCGTCAGCAAATTGGAATGTTGTTTCAAGGCTCTGCGTTATTTGATAGTATGACAGTTGAAGACAATATTAAATTTCCTTTGGATATGTTTACAGATTGGACTTATGCTAAAAAATTAGAACGAGTTAATGAAGTTTTGGCTAGAGTAAATTTAAAAGATACTAACAAAAAATTTCCTGCTGAGATAAGTGGTGGAATGAAAAAAAGAGTAGGTATTGCAAGGGCGATTGTTCTTAATCCTAAATATCTTTTTTGCGATGAACCTAATAGTGGACTTGATCCACAAACTTCATTGTTGATAGACAAATTGATAAAAGATATTACAACAGAATTTAATATTACAACCATTGTTGTTACACACGATATGAATAGTGTAATGGAAATTGGAGATAATATTGTTTATCTTCACCAAGGTCGTAAACAATGGGAAGGCAACAATAAAGAAATCATTTTTAGCAAAGATGAACTGCTCAATAATTTCATTTTTGCATCAGAGTTTTTGCAAGATGCAAAAGCTATGAGAATGATGGAAGCCAAGCAAGGAAAACATTAGCCTTTGGCTTCACATTTGCTTAAAAAAATACAATGAAAAAAATATTATCGATCCTTTTCTTTCTTCTTCCAACTGTTGCATTTTTGCAACCTTCAAAAGATACATCAGCTCCATATTTTAAAAATAATGGATATCCTGACATTAAATTATTACTTACTGATAGTTCAACTATTTTTACCAAAGCAGACCTGCCAAAAGATAAAATAGTTGCTCTTATTTTCTTTTCGCCAGATTGCGAACATTGCCAACACACAGTAAAGGAAATGATTCCCAAAATGGATAGTCTTTCTAATCTTTTTATGGTTTGGAATGGGCCAAGTTACTTGCCATTAGAACAGGACAGAGAGTTTTATACTCATTATCATTTAGCAGATTATAGCAATATTGTATTGGGTAAAGAAATGAGCTATTTTATGCCTTTGCATTATAGAATTGAAATCACACCTTATGCAGCTATTTATAAAAATGGCAAGTTTTTTACAGAGTTTAGAAAAGGAATTGAATTAGAAGATTTGATAGCTTTAGCAAATAATACATATATCATTCCCCCAATTGTAATAGAAACAATTCCTGCAAAAAAAGTTGCAAAGAAAACAAAGAAAAAGTACAGAAAATAAAAGCAATTTTATTTGAATGATGTAAATGCTTTTATCCCATTCATTGCATTGAAAATAAAGTTTTCTTGCTGACCATTTACTATCCACATTTCAATATTATTTTCAACACAAAGTTCAGCAGCAATTAACTTACTTTGCATTCCTCCTGTACCTTGATTACTTTTAGTTGAACTCATTAAATGCTTTACAGCATTAATGTCTGTCACTTGTTCAATCAAAATTGCATTTGCATTTTTTTTTGGATCACTATCATAAAAACCATCAATATCACTTGCTAAAATCAATAAGTTTGCTTTAACTAAAATGGCAACCAATGCAGCCAATTTATCATTATCACCAAACTTAATTTCCTCTGTTGCCACAGTATCATTTTCGTTAATAATAGGAATATAATTATGTTGCCAAAGTATATCAATGGTATTTAAGATATTATGCTTTGCATTATCGCTACTAACATCATTATATGTTAAAAGGCATTGGGCAGTTTTTAAATTATAATCGTTAAAAACATCTTGATATCTGTTCATTAAAAAAGGCTGACCAATTGCAGCCAATGCTTGCTTTTGTGCAATATCATCAAGGTTACCACCACTCCATTGAATAGTTTGTTTTGCTGCAGCTACAGCACCAGATGAAACAATGATAATATCAAAATCCTTTTGCAATAATTGTATTTGCTGGGCAATGTCTTCCATCTTGCCACGCTTAATAAGATTGGTGCTATTGGTTAATGTGCTGGTGCCAATTTTCAATACTAATTTCTTCTTCATAAATTCCTTTAATTTCTTATTTGTCCGTTTCCCTTTATAATCCATTTATTGGTCACCAAATGTTGTAAACCCAATGGCCCACGATGGTGCAGTTTATCGGTACTAATTGCCATTTCTGCACCTAATCCAAATTGTCCTCCATCAGTAAAACGTGTGCTGGCATTGCTATATACAGCAGCACAATCTACATTTTGAATAAAGTAATCAATATTATTTTGATTGTTACTTAAGATACTTGCAGAATGTTTGCCACAATATTTATTAATCATTTCACTGGCATTATTTGCATTTTCTGATTCAATAATTACAATCTTTTTTGCAAGAAATTCCTCATACAAAATACCATCGCCCATTTCATTTTTATACATCACAACTTCAACACTTTCTTTCTTTAATTCTTCAATAATATTATTGTAAAATGTTTGATTATTTGCAATCCAATTAGTATTAAAAATAACTTTATCCAAAGAATTGCAAGCACTGATATTGCCAAGTTTTGCATTTAATATGATGGGCAGAATGATTTCATTATTTACAGTTTCATCTACGTAAATAAAATTATTTCCTCTGCCACTAATCATTACAGGAATACTTGAATATTGCTTCACAAATTTTATTAAACTTTCACCACCTCTAGGTATCACTAAATCAATAGTATTTTGTTGTTCCTGCAAGTAAGTTTGTGTCTCAGTTCTATCAAGTGTTAAGTACTCAATAAAATCTATTGAAACATTATTTTTTGCAAGAGCCTGATGCCATAATCCAACTAAAAACTGATTGCTTGAATGCGATTCTTTCCCACCCTTTAATTTAATTTTGTTACCAGCCTTAAAAGCAATTGCAGCCGCTTCAATAGTAACATCTGGGCGACTTTCATAGATAATCAAAATAGTTCCAAATGGTGATGTTCTGTTTTCAATTTGCAAATTATCTGGTGTTGTAAAACTGTACAATAAATTATTTACAGGACTTTGCAATGATGCTACAGTTTGCAAACTATTTATCATAGCTTGTAGCTTCTTATCATCGATTTTTAGGCGATTTAACAAAGTCATATCATCACCAGAATAAGCATTCATTTCTTGCTTATTTATTTCAAAAAATTCTGCTTGTTTTTGTTGCAATAATCTAGCAACATCTAACAATACTTTATCTATAAGTTCAACACTCAAATACATTTTCTGTTTTTTGTAAAAATAGCTTCGCAAACGTTATTGTGTAAAATGAACACAGGATTTATTGCTAAAAATGGTATTTAACGCCTGTTTTTCATTCAAAAAAAATAAAAAAGCTTATGATTTGCTTGTAGTTTTGCCGCACAAAAATTATTCTCTTAAACCATAAAACATTTTCAATGAAAATTACAGTAGTAGGTGCAGGTGCAGTGGGTGCAACTTGTGCTGATAACATTGCACGCAAAGAACTTGCAACAGAATTAGTATTGCTTGATATTAAAGAAGGTATTGCTGAAGGTAAAGCTCAAGATATGATGCAAACAGCAGCATTACTTGGCTTTGATACAAAAATTGTTGGTAGCACAAATGATTATAGCAAAACTGCAAACAGCGATGTAGTGGTTATTACAAGTGGTTTACCAAGAAAACCTGGTATGACTCGTGAAGAATTAATTGGTGTAAATGCTGGTATTGTAAAAAGTGTTTGCGAAAATGTTTTAAAATATTCTCCTAATACAATTATCGTTGTTATTAGTAACCCAATGGATACAATGACTTACTTGGCATTGCAATCAACTGGTTTACCAAAAAATAGGATTATTGGTATGGGTGGAGCTTTAGATTCTGCTCGTTTTAAATATCAATTATCAACAACTTTAGGTTGCAGCCCAAGAGACTTGAATGCTGCTGTAATTGGTGGACATGGCGATACTACAATGATTCCTTTAATTCGTTTTGCAACTTGGAATAGTGTTCCAGTTTCATCTTTATTAAGTGCTGAACAACAAAAACAAATTGTTGCTGATACAATGGTTGGTGGTGCTACACTTACTAAACTAATTGGCACATCTGCTTGGTATGCACCAGGTGCAGCAGGTGCAGCAGTTGTAGAAAGCATTGTTAGAGATCAAAAGAAACAAATTACTTGTTGCGTTGCTCTTGAAGGCGAATATGGACAAAAAGATATTTGCCTTGGAGTGCCTGTAACTATTGGCAGAAACGGCTGGGAGAAAATTGTAAACTTTGATTTGAATGAAGAAGAAAAAGAATTGTTCAGCAAATCAGCAGATGCTGTAAGAAGTATGAATGATGTTTTAAAGACTTTATAAAATTTATTTTTATTATAAATTAAAAAACCTCCAAATAATTTGGAGGTTTTTTAATTTATTTATTTGCGATAATTTGAATAACTAGAAATTATTACTATTTTTCTACTCACATCACCAATAAATACCCTTTATAAATTTTTCATATATAAATACCAACGAGTTTGTTTTTATTTGCACCACTAAATAAAACTATCGTTCAATGAAAAAAATGGTATTGCCAGTTTTAGCTATGTGTTTTGCATCTACAGCAACAATGGCTCAGGCTCCTAAAATCAAGTTCGAGAAATATACTTTACCCAATGGGTTAAAAGTTATTCTGCATCAAGACAAAACAGCACCATTGGTGGCTGTAACAGTATTGTATCATGTTGGCTCTAAAAATGAAGATACTGGTCGTACAGGGTTTGCCCACTTTTTTGAGCATTTATTGTTTGAAGGAAGTGAAAACATCAAACGTGGCGAAATTGATCAGTATGTTAAAAATGCTGGTGGCACATTAAATGCAAACACTACACAAGACAGAACTTTCTATTACGAATTAGTTCCATCAAACCAAATGAATTTAGGTTTATGGTTAGAGAGTGAAAGAATGTTACACGCTAAAATTGAACAAATTGGTGTGAACACACAACGTGAAGTTGTGAAAGAAGAAAAACGCCAACGCAACGATAATCAGCCTTATGGCTCTTTACTTCAAGAAACTTTTAAACGTGCTTTTAAAGTGCATCCTTATCGTTGGCAGCCAATAGGCAGTATGGATCATTTAAATCAAGCCTCGTTGCAAGAGTTTATTGATTTTTATAAAACATATTATGTGCCTAATAACTGTGTTTTATCAATTGCTGGAGATATCAATATTGACTCTGCTAAAAAACAAATTACAGCCTATTTTGCTGATATTCCTCGTGGTACAAAACCTTTATACAGACCAAATGTTGCAGAGCCCGCTTTAGGTGGAGAGGTTAGAGATATTATTGAAGATAATGTGCAATTGCCATTATTGTTACAAGCCTATAGAACACCAAAACAAGGCACTAATGATTACTATACTTTTAATGTATTATCTACTTTACTTTCTGCTGGTCAAAGTGCAAGAATGACTAAAATTTTGGTAAACAAATCTCAGCAGGCTTTACAAGCAGGCTCTTTTCCTTATGCCTTAGAAGATGCTGGATTATTTATTACTTATGCTTTGCCAAATATGGGCAATTCTGTTGAAGCTCTTGAAAATTCAATGGATTCTATTATGAATGATTTGAAAGTTACACTTGTTGGAGAAAAAGAATTTCAAAAAGTAAAGAATCAAATTGAGAGTGAGTTTGTGCAAAAGAATGAATCAATGGCAGGTATTGCTGAAAGCTTGGCTAACTACGAAACCTACTTTGGCGATGCTAATTTAATCAATACTGAAATAGAGAAGTTCAGAAAAGTAACTCGCGAAGATTTGCAAGCGGTTGCAAAAAAATATTTGAATAGAGACAATAGAGTGGTGCTTACTTATGTACCAAAGAAAAAGTAGTTATTAGTGATTAATGTTTAGTGATTAATTAAAACAATTAATGTTCAATAACCAATAATCAATGTTCAACAATCAATACTTAATACTTAGAAATAACAATAAAATGAAATATATAAAATCAAATTTTCAAATCTTTAAATCTTCAAATTTGTTAGTAGCATTTTTGTTGATTTTAGGTGCAAATGTAAATGCACAAGTAGATAGAACACACGCCCCAAAACCAGGGCCAGCACCCATTGTAAAGGTTGGCAATCCTGCAACATTTGTTTTGCCAAATGGCTTGAAAGTATATGTTGTTCAAAACAGCAAACTACCAAAAGTTACAGCATCATTGTCTTTAGATTATGACCCAATTATTGAAGGCAACAAAACTGGATATACCGAAATTGCTGGTTCTTTAATGGGCGAAGGCACTAAAACAAAATCAAAAGATGTATTAGATGAAGAAGTTGATTTTTTAGGAGCAGATCTTAATACAACTGCAACATCTGCAAGTGTAAATGCACTTAGCAACAACTTTACAAAAGCATTTGCTTTAATGGCAGATGTGGTTTTAAATCCTGCATTTCCTAAAGATGAGTTTGAAAAAATTAAAAAGAGAACACTTTCTAGTTTACAAACAAAAAAAGATGATCCAAATGCAATTTCTACAACAGTATTGCATAGAATAATGTATGGTTCTAAACATCCTTATGGCGAAACGGAAACAGATAAAACTGTAGAAAAAGTAACCATTGAAGATGTTAAAAAATACTACAGCACTTATTGGAAACCCAATATTGCTTATTTGGTTTTTGTAGGAGATATTACACCTGCAAATGCACAAAAATTAGCTACACAATATTTTGGTAAATGGCAACGTGGTATTGTTCCAAAATTTACTTATCCTGTGCCTCAAGCCCCAGCAAAAACTGTTGTAGCAATAGTTGATAGACCATCTGCTGTGCAAAGTGTTATTACACTTGCTGCACCTGTTCAATTGAAGCCAGGTTCAGAAAATGCCATCCCAGCAAAAATCTTAAGTAATATTTTAGGTGGTGGAGATTTATCTAGTAGATTAAATACAAACCTTAGAGAAAAACATGCTTTCACTTATGGTGCTTATGGGAGTGTTAACAGCGATAAGTTAGTTGGTTCTTTTAGTGCAGAAACATCTGTAAGAAATGAAAAAACTGATAGTGCAATACAGGAATTCTTGAACGAATTTAACAAAATTAAAAAAGAGCCTGTTACTGCGTTAGAATTAAGTTCAATGAAGAATTCTTTAACAGGAAGTTTTGCTAGATCTTTAGAGCAGCCAAGTACTATTGCAAGCTTTGCTTTAAATGTTGCTCGTTATAATTTGCCTAAAGATTATTATCAAAAATATTTATCAAATCTTGCTGCAGTAAATGTTGGCACTGTACAACAAGTAGCTAACAAATACATTACTCCAAACAACTTATATATAGTTATTGTTGGTAGTGCAAAAGAAGTTGCTAAAGGATTAGAGAAATATGGTGAAGTGAAGTATTATGATATGGATGGCAATGTTACAGAAGCACCAACTAGCAAAGCTGTTGATGCTTCTGTAACAGGAGAAAGTATTGTTAAAAAATATCTTACAGCCATTGGTGGAGAAGCTGCAATAGCTGCTGTGAAAGATGTTGACATTAAAGGTAGCACAAATGTTATGGGAACTGATATGGAAATGCAACAGAAATATGTTTTGCCAAATGCATTTGTTCAAACAATTTTATATAATGGAACTCCGGTTTTTAAACAAATTGTAAATAATGGTAAATATGAAATGACTGTTCAGGGAATGAGTCAGCCATTAGATGATGACACTAAAGCAGGATTGGATGAAGAAGCTTCATTTGTGAGTGAAGTTTATTATTTAAAGAACAATTATTCTCTGACTCCAAAATCAATTGAAACAGTTGATGGTAAAGAGGCTTATGTTGTAGAAGTAAAAGCTGCAAAAGGAAAACCTTCGACAAACTACTACGAAGTTGCAACAGGTTTAAAACTTAAATCAACAACAAGTGAAGAAGGTGAAAAAGGAGCTGTTATTGTTACAACTACTTTTTCTGACTATAAAGAATTTAATGGTGTTAAGTTACCTACACACATTACAATTGATCAAGGACCAGTTAAAAGTATCACAATAAAGGAAGTTAGAATAAGCACAGGTTTAAAATCTGAGGATATCAAATGATATAACTCTTAAATGATTCAAAAAATCCCGATGTTAAAAGTATCGGGATTTTTGTTTCCAAAAACTTTGAGACCGATAAATTCGTAAGTATAAATGGAACGGTAAAAGAAATTAAAAGCTAGAAAAAAGATTCTTCAATTTATATTAAACATAAATTTACAATGTGAAATATTTGAATAATAAAAAGCACAATAGATTAACATTAATTACAATGTGTTTAAATCAATGAAATTATTAAGAATGAAAAAAATAAATACTTTATTAACGTTCGTTGTACTATCGTTTAGCACCATCTTTCTATCAACAAGTTGTTCTAGTGAAAAAAAAGAATTATTGTTTGCGTGCGATTCTACAAATACAACGTACACAGCTGTTAAACAAATTTTAGAAAACAATTGCTATAATTGCCATGCAACAGCTAATGCTGTAAACTTTGCTAATGGCATTATTTTAGATAATTACAGTAGCGTTAACAATTGGGTTGATACAACATCAGGAAGTAGTGGTGGAACATTATTGGTAGATGTAATGAATGGTAGAATGCCAAAAGGAAGATCTAAGCTAACTGATTGTGAAGTTTCAAAAATTACAAGTTGGATTAGAAATGGGGCGAAGAATAATTAACTTTTAAAATACTATTAAAATGAAAAAAATAGCACTGATAATATGTTTTGTGATAACTGCATTTGTAGGTTCTTCACAAGAAAAAATATATAGCACAAAAGCAGCAACTATTAGCTTTTTTTCTAGCACTCCTGTTGAAAAAATAGAAGCAATAAATAGTCAAGTTACAGCTAAATTATCTGATAAAAGTGGGCAACTAGCATTTATATTGCTTATCAAAGGATTCAAATTTGATAACGCTTTAATGCAAGAGCATTTTAATGAAAACTATATGGAAAGTAGTAAATTTCCAAAAGCAGATTTCAAGGGAATTATTTCAAATATTAGCACTGTAAATTTCGCAAAAGATGGTATTTACGCTGTTACAATTGATGGCAATTTAACAATACATGGTGTTACAAAAAAAATCACTCAAACAGGAACAATAGAAGTGAAAGGTGGAAAAATAATTGCTAAAAGCATCTTTAAGATTAAAGTAAAAGATTTTGGAATTACTGGTAAGTACATTGGCGAAAAAATTGCAAATGAAGTTGAAGCTACCGTTGTTTGCACATTTGATTAATGTTGTAGCAGTAACCTAACTAATTATAAAAAATGAGTATGACAAAAAAAATAATTGCTCTATCACTACTGTTTATAAATACTGTATTTTCGAAAGATTTACTTGGTCAGAAAGATACAAGTAAAACAGTAGATTTATTTGCCGATTTAGATAAAGAGGTAAAAGCCACTGATGCCAATACAGTTGATTACACTGGTGCAACTTTTAAAAGTACAAGAGTTATTAACTCACATTCTGTGGAAATGATTGGCAAAAATAATTTGGAGTACAGAATATCCCATCGCTTTGGATATATTAGTGGTGGAGCTTATGAATTATTTGGATTAGATAATGCATCTATGCGTAATGGTCTGGAATATGGCATTTCTAACAGATTAAATGTTGGATTAGGAAGAAGTAGTATTGATAAAGAGTTTGATGGATATATAAAATATAAATTACTTCGTCAGTCAACTGGTAAAGTAAATATGCCGATTAGTTTAGTATATCTTTTCTCTGCTATGCACACCACATTAAAAAGTACAGAAGAACTTAGTTTTACCAATAGAATGTCTTATGCACACCAACTTTTAATTGCAAGAAAATTTAGTGATAATTTTTCTTTACAGTTAATGCCATCATTGGTACATATCAATGCTGTTCCTTTGGCGAAAGACGACAATAATTTATATTCATTGGGTATTGGCGGTAGAATAAAAATTTCTAAACGAGTTGCTATTACTGGAGAGTATTTTCATCAATTTAATCAATTAACCGGAACTACAAATTCTCTTTCATTTGGTTTTGATATTGAAACCGGTGGACACGTATTTCAGTTGCATTTTACAAACTCAACAGGTATGACAGAAAGAACTTTTATTACAAATACTTCCGGTGATTGGGGTGCAGGCGATATTCGTTTTGGCTTTAATGTTTCAAGAATGTTTGTACTTAAAAAAGCAAAAGGAAGCAGAAGCAGTTACTAAACTTAAAAAGATAATCAAAAAAGGCAGCACTTATAAATGCTGCCTTTTTTAGTTATTGTTTAAAACAACTTGATTCTCCTTTTATATCATATCATTACCACTTATACCATAAAATAAACTTTTGCAACACTATTTCATCGAAGTTTGCCAAATAACAAATTTTAATGAGAAACATTTTTTTAGCAACCTTTTGTATCCTTTTATCACTACATTCTTTTTCACAATTTGCTGGTGGAGGCAATAGAACTGGGGGTGGTAGAATGGGAGGGCAAATGAACGTAGGTCATTTTTATGGCAAACTGGTAGATAGCAAAACCAACAAAGGAATCGGTGGTGTAACCATTCAACTAAAAGGCAACAAATTTGATACAATTACTAAACAACTTAAAGAAGCTATTTTAAAAACAGTTATCACTGAAAATAATGGTGATTTTAGTTTAGAAGGATTAACTGTTTTTGGTAATTTTAAATTTAAAGCAACAGCTGTTGGGTACAAAACATTAGAAACACAATTAAGTTTTGGTATTAAAATGCCTCAAGGTGGTGCTCCAGATGCAAGTACAATGCAACAAATGATGGCTCTTGTAGATAAAGATTTAGGCAATTTAAAAATGGAGGTTGATGCTAGTGATTTAGGAACTGTAACTGTTTCAACATCTGCTAAACAACAATTTGAATTAGGAATTGATAGAAAGATTTTTAATGTAGATAAAAGTCTAGTTGCAGCTGGGCAAACAGCTGCTGAATTAATGAAAAGCATTCCATCTCTTTCTGTTGACATTGATGGCAATGTAACCCTTAGAAACGCTGCTCCAACAATTTTTGTTGATGGCAGACCAACCACATTAACGCTCGATCAAATACCTGTTGATATTATAGATAAAGTAGAAATCATCACAAATCCATCTGCAAAATTTGATGCAAGTGGTGGAACTGCTGGAATACTAAATATCGTATTAAAAAAGAACAAGAAAAATGGTTACAATGGTAATGTGAGAGCAGGTATTGATAGTCGTGCAAAGGTTAATTTAGGTGGCGATATCAATCTTCGTCAAAACAAAATCAACTTTTCTGCAAGTGCAAACTATAATCAACGAAAATCAATTTCTACAAACATTTCAAATACACAATTATTTCAACCGGACACATCAATTTATTCAAATGATGGTCAAACAAACAATGGATATTTTGCTTTTCTTAGAAGTGGTATAGATTATTTTATTGATAATAGAAATACTATTACGATTAATGGTAGCTATCAAAATGGAAACTTTAAAACTGATGGTTTACAAACAATAGATTCTTCAAACACATCAAAATATTCTACAACAAATAGAAATACTTATACTGATTTTGAAATGAAAAACTATGGTGGGCAATTAAGCTTTAAACACAACTTTGCCCAGAATGGTCATAGTTTAAGTGCCGATATAAATTATAACTATAGTAAGAATAATAGAAACTCAGATATTGGAAGCTATAATATTGTTACACCAAGTAATACATTTCAACAAAATACAATTGGTAAAGGGTTAAATAAATTTTTAACTGTTCAAACAGATTACGAAAAACTAATTACCGAAAACACCAAGTTTGAAGCAGGTGCCAGAGTTGCTAGCAGAGACTTTGAAACAGAAAATTATCAGTATGTTTATAGTAATCTAAATAAACGTTCAAGCAATCGTTATAAGTTTCTTGATAATGTTTTTGCTGCATATACAACTTATAGCTTTAAAGTAAAGAAAACAAGTTTTCAATTGGGTTTAAGAGCTGAGAGTTCTGATTACACAGGAACCCTTCAAACGCTTTCTGGCGTTGACTCATCATCTTTCAACATCAAATATGCAATCAGTTTATTTCCTAGTGCATTTATTACACACAAGTTAACTGATAAAGAAGATTTGCAAGTAAATTATTCTCGTAGAGTAAATCGTCCAAACTTCTTTCAATTATTGCCATCTTACGATTTCACGGACCCACAAAATCCATCAGTTGGAAATCCAAATTTAAGACCAGAATTTACACATTCGTTTGAATTATCTTATAATAATGCATATAAAAAGCAAGCTAATTTTTTAGCATCTGCTTACTTTAAATACAGCGAAAATTTAATCACTCGTTATATCTATAAAGATGTTAATAGAAATATTGAAGGAGCAACAGATAGCCTTTATTATGGCAGTTATATCAATGCAAATAATAGCTTTACTTATGGGTTAGAATTAACCAACAAAATGCCCGTTACTAAGTGGTGGGATTTGTTGCTGAACTTTAATCTTTTTAGCACAAAAATAAATGCTACAATTCCTAATCAAACTATTGATAACACTCAAATAAGTTGGTTTAGTAAAGTAAACAGCACATTTAAATTGGTTAAAGGATTAAGCCTACAAATTACTTGGGATAGCCGTAGCAAAACCATTATTCCACAAAGTGGTGGTGGAAGAGGTGGTGGTGCAGGAGGAATGTTTGGTGGAGGAAACCAAACTCTTGCTCAAGGATATACTTTACCAAGAAGATTTGATGTTGATGTTGCTTTACGTAAAGAATGGACTTGGAAAAATGGACAAAGCGGTTCTGTAAATTTAAGTATCAACGATATTTTTAGAACTAAAACAGAAACAGAAACCAATGCATATTATTTTTCCCAAAATACAGAAAGATTGCGTGACCCACAAGTGGTTCGCTTAAACTTCAACTATCGTTTTGGCAAAGTAGATGTTAGTTTATTTAAACGAAAAAATACAAAAGCTGATCAGGGTGGAATGGATATGATGCAATAGAATTTTAAAAGAGGCGAGTGATAATTACTCGCCTCTTTTGTTTATAATTAACCTAAATAATATTTTATAAAAAAGTAAATCCAAATAGTAAAAAATAAGCAACACCTAAACAGATTCTTTACTATTGCATTATAAAAATCATATTATGCAAAACTCATTCTCAATAACAGCTAATCTAGTTGACATTCTCAATAAAAAAATCTACCCTGCTGAGGTTATTGTTGAAAGTAAAGTCATCAAATCAATAACATCAATTCCTAATTCCAAATCCCTAATTCCTAATTACATTCTTCCTGGTTTTATCGACTCTCACGTTCATGTTGAAAGCAGTATGTTAATACCAAGCGAGTTTGCACGTTTGGCTGTTGTTCATGGCACTGTTGCAACAATTAGTGATCCACACGAAATAGCTAATGTGTGTGGAATGGAAGGTGTAGAATTTATGATTGAAAATGGTAAGCAAGTAAATTTTAAATTCAACTTTGGTGCACCAAGTTGTGTGCCTGCCACCATTTTTGAAACTGCTGGAGCTGCTTTAAATAGTGATGATGTAAAGAAACTATTACAAAGAGGTGAAATAAAATATCTAAGTGAAATGATGAATTTTCCTGGTGTTTTATTTAAAGATGAAGAAGTGATGAAGAAAATTCAATATGCTAAAGAACTAGGCAAACCTATTGATGGTCACGCCCCAGGATTAAGAGGAGAAACTGCTAAACAATATATTGATGCTGGAATTTATACAGATCATGAATGCTTTACAAAAGAAGAAGCTCTTGACAAACTTTCTTATGGAATGAAAATTCTAATTCGTGAAGGAAGTGCTGCCAAAAATTTTGAAGCATTAATTGATTTATTGAATGATTATTCTGAGATGATTATGTTTTGCAGTGATGATAAACATCCTGATAGTTTGGTGTTGAACCATATTAATGCTTTGTGTGCAAGAGCTGTAGCAAAAGGCATTGATATTTTTAAAATATTGCAAGCTGCTTGTATCAATCCAATTCATCATTATAAATTAGATGTTGGAATGTTACGAGTTGGTGATGTTGCTGATTTTATTATCGCAGAAGATTTAATTAACTTCAATATTAAAGCAACATATATCAATGGAGAATTGGTTGCAGAAAATGGCAAATCATTTATTCAATCAAAACAAGTAGAGCCCATCAATCAGTTTGATTGCAATGAAATTGTTGCAGATGATTTAATTGTTACTACAAAAGATTTTCCTAATGCAACTATTCCTGTTATTGAAGCATTAGATGGACAATTAATTACTAATAGAATTGAAGTATTGAGAGATATATTATTGGATACTAGTTCCCAGTCCCTAATTCCAAATACCCAGCACGATATTCTAAAAATGGTTGTCATTAATCGTTATCACAATGCACCCATTGCAAAGTGTTTTATTAAAAATTTTGGTTTAAAGAAAGGAGCATTAGCAAGTACTGTTGCACACGATAGTCATAATATTGTTGCCGTTGGTGTTGATGATGAAAGTTTAGCCAAAGCAATTAACTTGGTTATTCAAGCAAAAGGAGGTGTGAGTGCAACTGATGGCAATAAATCAATGATTGTTGCTCTACCTGTTGCTGGTTTAATGAGTGCAGATGATGGTTATAAAGTTGCAGCAGATTACACTGCTATTGATAAAATGACTAAAGATGATTTGGGCAGCACATTGCTTTCTCCATTTATGACTTTAAGTTTTATGGCTTTGCTTGTAATCCCTCATTTAAAACTTAGTGATAAAGGATTGTTTGATGGAGATAAATTTCAATTTGTTTAAACCGTTAGAACATAGATAATACTGATGCTACAGATTTGCACTGATTTCCACTTCAAATAATTCCAACTAAAAAATCTGCGGAAATCGGTTTAATCTGTTCAATCTGTGTTCCATTATAATTCAGTGAACATAATTTTTGCTTAAAAAAAACGTTATAAGTTAAAATTTGGTTACCGTATCTATGCTTCACTTGTTAAAATACAGTGTTTTATATTTCAAATTGTGGGCTACAATATTGCTCACATTGCTTTGTATGCAGCAAGTCATAGCACAAAAGCCACTTAAGTTTTCTAACCAAAATGCAGTTACAACAGTAGTTACAAGCGATTTCTCTTCTCAACCAAAAGATAAAACATCAATCACTTCATCAATAATTCCATTTCAAAAAGATGGCATTTATAACGCAAAAAGTAGAAGAATTGGTTACACCCTAAAACTTCAGAACAATTTAAAGATTGAACAAGTTGGGAATATTTTAATGCAAATTTCAAACAGCACAGGAACTATTCTTTATAAAGAAGCCTATCCATTCTCCATAAAAAAGAAAAGTTCTTTTCAAAAAGATTATGTGTTCGCAACTGGGCAATTTTCGCCTGGTTATTATGTATCAAGTATGAGTATTTTATCTAATACTTATGCCGATGTAGCAAGTTATAATTTTGGATATGAACCAACCAAAGTAGTTTCTAAAATTAGCACCCCAAGCGATTTTGTAAACTTTTGGGAACAAGCAAAAAGAGAACTAGCTTCAACTGTACCAAACTATGCAGTTACACCTCGCCCAGATTTATCAAATAAATTTAGTGATGCTTATGAAGTAGAATATAAATCTATTGACAAAGCAATTATTTATGGCTGGTTAACGGTTCCTAAAAATAGTAAAAACCGCCCTGTTTTATATAAAATATCAGATTATCAAAACGAGTTAGCACCAGAATTAAGAAGAGACGTTGCTGTGCTTTGTATCAATACTCGTGGCACTGGTGCAAGCAATCAAAACTACAATTTTGCTTATGACCAATTGGGTGTTTATAATTTGAAAGATAGAAACAGATACTTTTTAAAAGGGACTTATTTGGATGCTTTAAGAGGGCTAGATTTTATAACCACTTATGCATCACAAATGAAATTAGATACAAGAAGAATTGTAGTAACAGGTGGTGGTTTAGGTGGTACAATTGCTGCTGTTATGGGAGCAATAGATTCTAGACCAACTGGTGTTATTATGGAGGGCCCTTCTTTTATTGGAATGAGAGATATGATTAATTTTAATGAAGGAATGACCAATATAAGTTTTCCTGCATCAATGTTTAAAAACTATTGTGGTAATCAAAAAACTTCAAAAGAATCTGTAATTAAAACCTTAGAATATTTCGATCCCATTTATTTTGCACCCTATATCAATTGCCCAATTTTAGTGGGCTTTAGTTTGCATAATACAAACGTGCCTGCACAATGTGTTTACACTTTTATCAATCAATTAAGGGTTTCAAAAAAAGATATATATGAGTGTAAAGAATGTGGCAATAGCTTAGATAAAAAGTTCTACGGTTTTAAAGAAACTTGGATAAAAGAAAGATTTGGTCAGCCTTAAAATAAATATAACTTTATAAAAATTCATCAATGAGAAATAGAATATTCAAAACCATACTAACATTAGCTATTGTAATGTGTTTTACACAATCAAGCTATGCTGGTTTTCCTATTGGCAATGGTCGTTGGTTGTTAGTACCAACCTATACACGTTATACTGCTGATAGTTATTGGGACGCCTCAGGAATATCTACCCCATATCCTAATAATGGACGTTTTCAGTCGAACTATTTTGGCTTATTTGGGGGTGTAGGAATTGGTAGAGATTTAGACTTTCTTTTTAATATCCCTTATGTTTCTCAAAGATTTACACAAAATGGAATAGATGCTCAACCTCCATTGCAAACTACAGGAGATATCACATTAGGGTTGAGTTATTTTTTAAATCATTTCGATTACTATAAGCACCTTTCTATCACAGGGTCGTTAATCATACCAACTTATCCAAGCTCTTTGGCTACGCAAACTGACCTTGTTCCAGGTTACGCCTCAGTTGGGTTAGAAGCAAAAATTGGTTTAGCAGGCACCAATACAAAAAGTTTAAAAGATACCTACTATGACTTAGAAGCAGGATTAAGAAGTTTTTTCAATGCAGGTGGTCCAACTCAGTTTTTTGCAAATGCAACACTAGGTGTTCCAATAGATGATGGTTCTTGGAAAATTAGCGGTACTTTAAATTTTATTTCTTCTAGCAGTAGTGCAGCAAATTCAACAGTACCATTGCTTATTAATAAAAATTTTAGTTATTTGAGAGGTTCATTATTACTGGGTAAAAGATTAGATAGAAATGTATCGCTTTGGGCTAGCATTTTTAAAGATTTTACTGGTAGAAGTATTGGACAAGGGCAAGGTTTTTCAATATTTGCTGTTATCAAATTTTAGAATACTTTATTTAACGATAAAAAGGTTGTCAACTTTTAAAGGTTGACAACCTTTTTTATTTCAAGGCTAATCGTTCCACACTTACATTTGCCCAATGTCTTTGTTTAAAATAAATTGGGATGCCTTGGGGGTTACAGTTTCTGTGGCTTGTGCCATTCACTGTGCCATTCTGCCTTTGGCAATTAGCAGTTTGCCATTATTTGGAATTAATATTATAGAAAATGCAGTTTTTGAATATGGAATGATAGCACTTGCATTTGTTGTAGGCTCCTATTCACTCTATCACGGTTTCAAAAAACACCATCACAACTGGCTACCCCTTATTTTATTCTCTGTTGGAATGTTTTTTTTAGTCATCAAACAAGTCTTTCACAACTGGCATTTGTATTTATTAATTCCTGCAGTTCTATTCATCATTGGTAGCCACTTTTTAAACTACAAGTTTTGCCGAAGACATAATCACGCCCACAAAGAAGATTGTGATCATTAGAAAATTCACTTCGAGTAGCTAGATTTACCCTTTTCTGTTAAATTTTAACCCTCGATATTCATTTTTTAGCCCCTGATATTGATATTTTAACCCCCAACACCCAAAGTTTAGCCCCCAAAGTCGATAGTTTTCACCACGTTTTCAATATTTTTCACCACAACAGCCACGATTTTCACCACGTTTTTGATAATTTCAACCGCGGCAGCCACAATTTTCACCCTATTTCCTCTCCTCACACAACTCTATCAGCACACCATTGGTATTTTTTGGGTGAAGAAAGCACACTAATTTATTATCAGCACCCATTTTTGGCTTTTCGTTCAATAAAACAAAACCTTCATCTTGCAAACGCTTCATTTCTGCCTCAATATCCTCCACATCAAAAGCAATATGATGAATCCCCTCTCCCTTTTTTTCAATAAACTTAGCAATAACACCATCTGCAGTTTGACTTTGTAGCAATTCAATTTTAGTCTCACCTTGTTTAAAAAAAGCAGTATTTACATTTTCGGTTGCCACAGTTTCTGTCTTATAGCAATTCGTGTTCAACAACTTTTCAAACAAAGGAATCGATATTGAAAAATCTTTTACAGCAATGCCAATATGTTCTACTTTCTTCATAAAATCTTATTTCATTTCGATTAATGGAAAACAAATTGAAGGTTTCCGCTAAAAAATCAAAATTACACCTTACCCTACTTACATTTGCATATTAAGCAAGAAAACAATAAAATTATATGTTGAAGTTACCTGTGTATTTAGATAATAACGCTACAACCCCAATGGATCCTAGAGTATTGGAGACGATGATTCCATATTTTACCGAGAACTTTGGTAATGCAGCAAGTCGTAATCACCCATTTGGTTGGGCAGCAGAAGAAGCTGTTGATTATGCTCGTGAGCAAGTAGCTCAATTAATTGGTGCAGATCCTAAAGAAATTATTTTTACAAGTGGTGCAACCGAAGGTGATAATTTGGCTATTAAAGGTGTGTATGAAATGTATGCTTCAAAAGGCAATCATATCATTACTGTTACTACTGAACATAAAGCTGTTTTAGATACTTGCAAACACATTGAGAAATTAGGAGGAGAAGTAACGTATCTTTCTGTAAAAGAAGACGGGTTAATTGATATTAAAGATTTAGAAGCTGCTATTAAACCAACTACTATTTTAATTTCTATAATGTATGCTAACAATGAAGTTGGAGTGATTCAACCCATTAAAGAAATTGCAGCATTGGCAAAGAAAAATGGTATTTTATTTTTCAGTGATGCAACACAAGCAGTTGGAAAAATTCCTGTAAATGTGATTGCTGATGGGATAGATTTAATGACTTTTACTGGTCATAAAATGTATGGTCCAAAAGGCATTGGTGCTTTATATGTTCGTCGTAAAAATCCTCGTGTAAAAGTTACTGCACAAATGGATGGTGGTGGTCACGAACGTGGAATGAGAAGTGGTACATTAAACGTTCCTGGTATTGTGGGTTTTGGTAAAGCTTGTGAATTATGCCGTTTAGAAATGGAACAAGATGCAAAGCATACAAGTGTTTTAAGAGATAAATTAGAAAACGCTTTATGCCAAATTGAAGAAAGTTATGTAAATGGAAATAAAGAACATCGTTTACCACACGTTGCCAATATTTCTTTTAAGCACGTTGAAGGCGAAGGTTTGTTAATGGGTTTTAATAAAAATATTGCTTTAAGTTCAGGTTCTGCTTGTACTTCAGCGTCACTTGAACCAAGTTATGTTTTAAAAGCATTGGGTTTAGGAGATGATTTAGCACATAGCAGTTTACGTTTTGGTTTAAGCCGTTTTACAACAGAAGAACAAATTGATTATACGATAGAGCAAATTACAAATACTGTTTTGAAATTAAGAGATATGAGTCCACTTTGGGAGATGTACAAGGAAGGAATTGATTTGAACAGTATAGAATGGGCACACCATTAATAATGTTGAATGTTTAATTTTAAATGTTGAATGTGATGGAAAATGAAAAGAAAAATGTTGTTTTAGAAAAGTCTTTTCAGTTAGCATTAAAAATAATTAAACTAACAACAGAATTAAGTAAAGTAAATAGGATTTTAGCTGACCAAATTTTAAGAAGCGGAACATCGGTTGGAGCTAATTTGAACGAAGCACAAGCAGCATTAACAAAGAAAGAGTTTATAGCAAAAGTTGCAATAGCAGCAAAAGAAATTAGAGAAACAAAATATTGGTTAATGCTTTTAACAGAATCTAATTTGATGAAAAGAGATATTGAATTAGAAATTTTAGTTGATGATATTATAAAAATTGTTACTAAAATCATTAAAACATCACAAGAAAATAATCAAGCGTAGGCAAAAAGTTCAACATTAAACATTCAAAATTTAAAATTACTTAACAATGGCATACTCAGATAAAGTTATCGATCATTACAGCAATCCAAAAAACGTTGGAACACTTGATAAAGCAAATAAAAACGTTGGAACTGGTTTAGTTGGAGCTCCTGAATGTGGAGACGTTATGCGTCTTCAAATTGAAGTAGACGATGCTACAGGAATTATTAAAGATGCAAAGTTTAAAACCTTTGGATGTGGCTCTGCCATTGCATCTTCATCATTAGCTACCGAGTGGTTAAAAGGTAAAACTGTTGACCAAGCTGTTGCCATTGACAATATGGATATTGTTGAAGAATTAAATCTTCCTCCAGTAAAAATTCACTGTTCAGTTTTAGCAGAAGATGCTATTAAAGCTGCCATTAATGACTATCGTGTTAAAAATGGTTTAGAACAGTTGGTATTTGAAGAAAAAGGAGTTCATTAATAAAGTCAAAAGTTAAAATTCAAAAACAAAAACTTTTGGGTTTTGACTTTTAAATTTTGAATTAATATGGTTGCTACAGAAAATAGTATTTACGTTTCAGATAAGGCTAAAGCCAAAGCAATTAAGCTAATGGAAGAAGCAGGCGTTGCTGATGACCCCTCTTATTTTTTAAGAGTTGGCGTTGTTGGTGGTGGTTGTAGTGGATTAAGTTATAAACTTGATTTTGATAACGAAACAAAACCGATGGATCAAGTTTTTGAAGACAATGGAATCAAGGTTGTTTGCGATTTAAAAAGCTTTTTATACTTAGTAAATACAGAACTTGATTTTAGTGATGGATTAAATGGTAAAGGCTTTTATTTTAGCAATCCAAATGCGAGTAGGAGCTGTGGTTGTGGAGAGAGTTTTGCGGTGTAATTTTGTTTTATGAAACAATTCTTTTTCTTATTTTCTATAGTTTTATTATTTGCTTGTACTGAAACTAAACAATTACAATCAAATTGGATTGGAAAATCTATTGATGAAGTAAAACTTGAAATGGGCGAACCAAATACAATTGTTACAGATTCTACAGGAAGTAAAACTTTTATTTTCTATAAATACTTTACAGGCTACAGAACTATTAAATATAATTCTCAAGAACATCAAGATATTGTAAATGGGGCAAAAAGAAAACCTGATAGAAAGTTGTTTTTTTATGCAGATTCAAACAATAAAGTTTACAAATATTTTGAAGAATAAAATTCGTCATTAACAATAAATTTAAACAATATGTCATTTACACTTTCTCCTTTGCCTTATGCTTATGAAGCATTAGAGCCACACATTGATACATTAACAATGCAAATCCATCACGGAAAGCATCATCAAGCTTATGTAGATAATTTAAATAAAGCGGTTGCTGGTACACCAAACGAAGGAAAATCGTTAGAAGAATTAGTAGCTGTTGCTGGCTCAATTTCTCCTGCTGTTAGAAACAATGGTGGTGGACATTGGAACCATACTTTCTTTTGGGAAAGTTTAGCTGCAAATACAGGTGGTACACCAACTGGAGATTTAGCTGCTGCTATTGATGCTGCTTTTGGAAATTTTGATGAATTCAAAACAAAATTTGCTACTGGTGGAACAACTCGTTTTGGTAGTGGTTGGGTTTGGCTTGGCGTTAAAGATGGAGCATTGTGTATTTGTTCTACTCCAAATCAAGACAATCCTTTGATGGATGTTGCAGAATGTAAATGCATACCCATTTTAGGTGTTGATGTTTGGGAACACGCATACTATTTAAAGTATCAAAACAAACGCCCAGATTACTTAGCTGCAATCTGGAATGTTATCAATTGGACAAAAGTTGCCGAGCGTTTTGCTGCAGCAAAATAATATAGTTTCATTTTTGTTTTTTTATGAAAGTCCCCTCAACTAGAGGGGATTTTTATTATACTTTTGCCCAATGAAAAAATCAACCTATTACCTCGGTTTTTTTGCAATATTGTTAGTGTCATTTTGGTTTGCTATAAATAAGCTCACTCCTTTTTTTTCTCAAAGTAAATTATCAAAACGTAGCACTGTTCAGCCTTTTAGTTTTATAAATCAAGATGGAGCAAGTTTTACAAATGCAGATATGTTGGGTAAGGTTTGTGTAGTAGAATATTTCTTTACAACTTGTAAAGGAATCTGCCCCAAGATGAATCATAATATGAAAGATATTTATGAAACTTTTAAATCAAATAAAGACTTTCTTATTGTATCGCATACTTGTCAACCAGAAGTTGATTCTGTACCCATAATAAAAGCATATTCTCAAAAAATGAATTCTAATAATATCAATTGGGTATTTGTTACAGGCAACAAGGAGAACCTTTATAAAATGGCAAGGTTTAGTTATGGTTTAGACGATCCCAAAAATGCTGTGGCTAATGTTGCTGATGATTTTATACATACACAATTTTTTAGCTTGGTTGATAATAATGGCAATGTTAGAGGCGGTGTTTATGATGGATTAAAAAAAGAAGATCTTGATAAATTAAAAGAAGATATCAAAGGCTTATTAAAAGAAAAGCCAATGAAAAATAATTTCAATGGCGTGTTTACAAACTAGTAAACAGCATTAAGACTCTTAGCCTTCATCATCCATTAAATCTGGCCTTCTGGTTCTTGTTCTTTCAAGCGATTGTTCATATCGCCAATCTTCAACTTTTTTGGGGTCGCCAGTTAGTAAAATATCAGGCACTTTCCAGCCATTAAAATCTGCTGGTCGAGTATAAACTGGTGGAGCTAATAAATTATCTTGAAACGAATCTGTTAATGCCGATGTTTCATCATTTAACACACCAGGAATTAATCTTCCAATAGAATCTACAAGTATTGCTGCTGCTAGTTCTCCCCCACTTAAAACATAATCTCCAATAGAAATTTCTTTGGTTACATAATGGTCTCTAATGCGTTGATCAATCCCCTTATAATGTCCACAAATAATAAGTAAATTGTCTTTCAATGAAAGTTGATTTGTCATTTGCTGATTAAACGTTTCACCATCGGGAGTAACATAAATAATCTCATCAAACTTAGTATCTTGCTGTAACTCTTCAATAGCATTCATCAAGGGCTCACACATTATTACCATTCCTGCACCACCACCATATTGGTAATCATCTACCTGTTTATGTTTATTGATAGACCATTTGCGAAGGTTGTGGACTACTACATTTAGTATCCCTTTTTCTTTAGCACGTTTTAAAATACTATGGTTAAAAGGACTTTCTAAAAGTTCTGGAACAACCGATAAAATATGAATATTCATTATTGTATTTATGTGGGCAAAAATAGGGTAGCAAGCTGATGAATATTTAACTACTATGGTCTGCCACAATTACCCATTCTCCATTTATTTTTCTGATAAGTAAAGTATAATGACCACTTACATCTCCAATACTTCTTTTTAAATACCATTTGCCCACCACAAAATAATATTCTTTAGAAAGTTTTTTCATAGATAAAATGGTGCTAGTAAACTTACCCATTCTTGCAGTATCGGGATAACCTTTTTTATAATTTTCTAAGGTTACGTTATAGCCGTATTTAGGACCATTTTTGCCAATAAATAACAAACTATCATTTTGCCAATAACCTTTCATAAATGCTTCAAGATTGCCATTGTTCCATTCTTTTTCTTGTGCCTGCAACATTTTTAGAATGGCAGTTTCATTTTTATTTTGAGAGAAAGCAGTAATAGAAAATATTATCAGAATTGATAGTAGAAACGATTTCATAAAGCTTAGTTTTTTTAAAGTAAAGCAAATATTAAATAACTTATTTACTTTACAGCAACACATAGCATAGTTTGCATTGTTTTTTAGGAATAAAGGATGAAAAAGCAGGGTAAAACTCTGGCAGAAAAGGGTAAAAATATCGATAAGTAGGGTAGAATTATCGTTAAAGAGGGTAAAAACATCGATAAAAAGGGTAAAATTTTGCCAAAAAAGGGTAAAACTGAGGCATTTTAGGGTAAAAAATCTATCCGTTAAGGAAAAATAATCACTAGCATTGCAAAGCCATCAACGACTATTTATGCCTTACAAACAACATCTTTCAAAAGATAAAAAACTTGCTAAAATTCTTGAAACAGAACATCATCAATTAGAAATGAAAAAGAATATCCCATTAAGATTAATGGCAAGTATTATGGGGCAGCAATTAAGTACCAAAGTAGCAAAAGTTATCTATCATAGGTTTTTAGATTTATATGGCAAAAAAGAACCAAAACCACAGCAAGTGATAGACACACCTCACGAAACTTTAAGAGCCATTGGATTAAGCAATGCCAAAGTTCAATACGTTAAAAACGTAGCAGCGTTTTGCATAGAACATAAAATCAATGATAAAAAATTAGCAACACTTAGCAACGAAGAAATTATTGATTTACTCACGCAAATAAAAGGTGTGGGTAAATGGACAGTTGAAATGTTGCTGATGTTTTCTTTAGGTAGAGAAGATGTTTTTGCAGTAGATGATTTGGGTATTCAACAAGCAATGGAAAGACTTTACAATATTGATACTAGCAACAAAAAATTAATGAAAGAAAAGATGTTGCAACAATCCCAAAAATGGAGTCCATATAGAACCTATGCCTGCTTGCATTTGTGGAGCTGGAAAGACAACTCACCCAAACCATAAAATATCTTATACTAACTAAAAGGGGATATCAACAAAATGTGGATACAAAATAAAAAAGTTTTATACGCTTAATTATCAAACCCCTTAATTTTATAGCAGACTTTTAAAACTGAACTAAAATGAGAGGTGTAAATAAAGTAACCCTAATGGGCAACTTGGGTAAAGACCCAGATTTAATTATGCTTGAAGGAAACATAGCTGTTGTTAAATTTCCCTTGGCAACAACAGAAACCTATAGAGATAAAAATGGCAAACAATATACTCAAACAGATTGGCACACTGTTGTATTTTGGCGAGGCTTAGCCGAACTTGCTCAAAAATATTTACACAAGGGAAGCTATATTTATGTTGAAGGAAGATTAAGAACAAGAAGTTGGGAAGATAAAGAAGGAAATAAAAAATTTGCTACAGAAGTTGTTGGAGATAACCTGATTATGTTAGACAAGCGAAGCGACAACACTGGTCAAATTGAAGGTAGCGAAGGCTTTTTACCAGAAATTCCTAACCCAAATGACATTGAAGGAAATTTACCATACTAATTTTTCAATTAAACCAATACTTTTGCCCAGTCTTTAAAAGACATATTTTTCACTAAACCTCCAACTTTGGACTATCTCTCTGTACCTATTTTTCTACTCCAAATAAATGCTCAGGCTATGCCTGTTCTTATATTTATTCTATTGTTGCTACTTGCATTTTCTTTTATGATTAGCGGCTCAGAAGTTGCCTTCTTCTCCTTAAATTACAAAGACATCAATTTGCTTAAAACCAAGCAAACAGAGCCTTACAGGCGTATTGTAAATTTATTAGAGAGTCCTAAAACGCTACTAGCATCAATGCTTATTGCTAATAGTTTCATCAATATCGCCATCATTGTTATTTCCAATTTACTATTAGATTCTTACATTCATTTCGAGACAATGCATTGGCTGGAATTTTTAATTAAAGTGGTTTTTGTAACATCTTTATTATTGTTGTTTTGCGAGGTAATGCCAAAAGTAATGGCTACTCAAAACAATATTCGTTTTGCCAAACAAGTTGCACCAGTTGTAGAAACTATAAATTATTTATGCAAACCTATTAGTGTTGGACTTGTAAAATGGAGCGATAGCATCGAGAAAAAATTAACTAATAAATCTCAAGGTGTTGTTACAAATGAAGAGATGAGCCACGCTATTGATATCACATATCCTGAAGAAAGTGAAAAAAATATTTTAAAAGGAATTTTAGAATTTGGAACAATCACTGTAAAGCAAATTATGAAAACCAGAATGGATGTTTCTGGTATAGAATACGATACTAATTTCTCTAATCTTATTCATAGAATTGAAAAATTACATTACAGCAGATTGCCTGTTTTTAAAGAAGATTTAGATGAGGTTGTTGGAATTTTACATACCAAAGATTTATTGCCACATCTTGATAGTGACGATAGTTTTGATTGGCGAAGTGTAATGCGTTCTCCATTTTTTGTTCATGAACAAAAGTTGATAGAAGATTTGTTGCAAGAGTTTCAAGCCAAAAGAATTCACTTTGCTGTTGTTGTTGATGAATTTGGTGGAACTAGTGGTATTGTTACTTTAGAAGATGTTTTAGAAGAAGTGATTGGAGAAATTAAAGACGAATTTGATGAAGAAGAAACTTCATTTAAAAAGCTTGATGAGAACAACTACATATTTGAAGGTAAAACAATGATTAATGATGTTTGTAAAATTATGGAATTGCCTGTTGATACTTTTGATGTAGTGAAAGGAGAAAGTGATTCTTTGGCTGGATTAGTACTTGAAATTGCTGGTGAAATCCCACAACCAATGCAATTAGTTGAATGTGGCGATTTTGAATTTATAGTATTAGAAATTGTTAAACACAGAATAGAAAAAGTGAAAGTAACTATTAAGCCTATGCCCAATGCATAAAAATTTGACGAGACAAACAAAAGCAAGCAAAATAGTTTTAATATCAAGTTTACTTTTTGCAGTTCTATTTCTTGCATCTTGCAAAGAAAAACCTGTAAACAAGCCCAAAGGATATTTTAAAATTGATTTTCCTAAACGTCAATATCAATTATTTAATCAAGAAAGTTATCCATATAGTTTTGAATTTCCTGTTTATGCAAACATTGTAAAAGATTCAAGCTTTTTTGGCGAAGCAACAGAAAATCCTTGGTGGATTAATGTAGATTTTCCGAAGTTTAATAGCAGAATTTATATTAGCTATAAAGAAATAGGAAAAAATAAACTTGACTCTCTTTTACGCCATTCATTTAGGTTGGCTGATGCACATAATAGCAAAGCAACCTTTAAAGATGATTCTTTAATTATGACCCCCAATAATGTAAATGGAATGCTTTTTCAATTAGGAGGAAATGTTGCAACTGCAAATCAATTTTTTGTTACTGATAGCAGTAAACATTTCTTGCGTGGTGCTTTGTATTTTGATGCAACGCCTAATGAAGATTCATTAAAAATTGTTAATGATTTTTTGTTGGAAGATATGCGTCATTTAATTAATACTTTGAAGTGGAAGAATTAAAATAATTCTATTGCTCCATCATCTTCTCAGCATTTTCAGCCATTTGTAGCTGCTCAATAAATTCATCGATATTGCCACCAACAACAGAATCTAAATTGTAACTTGTGTAACCAATTCTGTGGTCTGTAACCCTGCCTTGTGGCCAGTTATATGTTCTAATTTTTGCACTTCTATCACCTGTACTTACAAGTGTTTTACGTCTGTGAGAAATTTCATCTTCATATTTTCTCACTTGCTCTTCATACAATTTAGAACGTAGCATATTCATTGCTTTTTCTCTATTACCAAGTTGAGAACGCTCTGTTTGACAAACAACCACCACACCAGTTGGAATATGCGTTAAGAATACTTTTGTTTCTACTTTATTTACGTTTTGTCCACCTGCACCACCACTTCTTGCAGTTTCCATTTTAACATCACTTTCTTTCAGTTCAAAATCTATTTCTTCGGCTTCAGGCATTACAGCCACAGTTGCAGCACTTGTGTGAACACGACCTTGAGTTTCTGTATTAGGCACACGTTGCACACGATGCACGCCACTTTCAAATTTTAATGTTCCATAAACATCTTCTCCAGTAACTTCTACAATAACCTCTTTATAACCACCAACTGTTCCTTCACTTTCTGTTACAATAGCTGTTTTCCATCCTTTCTTACTGCAATAACGCAAATACATTCCTAATAAATCTCCAGCAAACAAACTAGCTTCATCGCCACCAGTTCCTGCTCTAATTTCTAGAATCGCATTTTTGTCATCTTGTGGATCTTTTGGAATTAGTAGTTGTGTCAGATGTTTTTCTAAAGTCTCTTTTCTTTCTTCAAGATCTGGCATTTCCATTTTAGCCAATTCTTTCATATCATCATCATTGCTATTCAAACTTTCTTTTGCAAACTCGTAGTTAGACAATACACTTTTGTATTCCTCAAAAGGTATAATTATTTTTTCTAAAGATTTATATTCTTTGCTCATTCTTCCAAATTCCTTTTGATTACTAATAATCTCAGGGTTTGTTAGTGCAACACCAACTTGGTCGAATCTTGCTTTTATTGCGTCTAATTTATCAATCATTGTAAAACGTTATTACGGGCGGCAAAAGTAATGGTTGTGAGCCATTGTAAATGAGGCTAACAAAACTTAGTAGATTATTTGATATTCTTTTTTAATGTTTTGTTGCTATATTTTCTGTTACTGCTATATATTTGAAACATTAAAAAGAAAATATTTATAAAATGAAAAAAATAATTGTAACAACTTTAACAGCTCTAGTTTTAATTACAGCCTGTAAAAAAGAAGAGAATGCAACAACAGGAAGTTTAGAACTTACTAGTACAAATCTTGCAGGAAAATACAAAACAACTGGTGCAACTTTTACATTATCAGGTTCTACCATACCTTATGATTTTTTTAATACTGGTACTGCTTATCCTGCTTGTGAAAAAGATAATATTCACACATTTACAGCTTCCACAACAACTACCAATATTGGAACTTATAATTATGCAGATTCAGGGGTTTATTGTACAACAATACCAATGGGTAGAACAGGCACATATACTATAACACCACCCAATCAACTTACTTTTGATGGAAGAGCTTACTTAGTTGAAAGCCTAACAACATCTGCCTTGGTTGTAGGATTTGATAGCACTGGAGTAACGAGTGGCGTGACACTTAGTGGGCGAGTAAAACTGACTTTAACAAAACAACCATAAAATTGTTTTAGAAATAACAAAAAAGCTGCAAGATTTATTTTGTAGCTTTTTTGTTTATAAATCTTCTTTTAAAGATTTTCATTCTCCTCTTCAACAAATCCAATAGCAAGTTCATTTGTTTTAACAAAGCTACACCACTTGCAATCTTCTTTACCACAACCAGTATAGAATTCTTTTTGCTGAATCTTTTGCCAAGTTGATTTGATTTGTTCTTTAACAGTAGTGATATCTGATGGAGAGATTATTATTTTCTCTCTTTGATATTGCTTCTTTTCATCAGGCTCAACAAAATCAAACTCAGTACTAATTACTTTCCAGTTTGGATTAGAAGGATTATTATCAATTAAGATTTTATAAAACACAGCTTGTCGCCAATAATCGCCACCATTGGGCATTTTATCGTTTGGAGAATCAAAAGTTCTTTTCTCTTTTTTGGCTTTATCGTAGTTGCCAGTTTTATAGTCAACAACATTGATGGCTGTTCCATCAAATTCAAGCTTGTCAAGCTTTCCCCTGATTGGAATACCATCAACTACATTCCTAATATTTCTTTCTGTCGTAACTATTTTATTAAATGTGTTGATATATGTATTGTAGTAGTTTGGCAAAACCTCGCTACCATATTCTTGTCTTCTTGCAAATTGTTCTTTAGTAAAATTCTCTCTATGCCTTTGCAAATACCAATTAAAATCTGCCAGAAAAACCTCTTTACTTGGAAAAATATTATTGTTTGCTTGCATCTTTTTAAACAATTGGTCAAGGGCGTGGTGCACTGCACTGCCAAACTCTGTAGCTTCATTTCTACCTGATGGAACACGAACAATATTATTGTAATAAAACTGCAAAGGGCATTTTAAATAATTGTTCAATGCTGTTACATTCATCACAAATTTTTCAATAATTGGTGTAACAAATTCGTCTTCAATTTTATCTAATTGAGGTTTGGCATTTGTTGTAAATTGCAGCAATGCAAAATCAATTTTATCTTTTTCTTCAATGGCAATTGCAGTTGCAGGAATATTATATGCATCTTGTATTTCTGCAATAAACATAGATGGTTCTGTAACTTTACCATCATCTTTACTTTGCGAATAACTAATGATTAAATGCTTTGCAGCCCTTGTTAATGCTACATAAAACAATCTTCTTAATTCTTCTTCAGCTTGCTCATCTACACCAACATTTGCAGCTACCTGAAAAACAGTATCTGGTAATTTATAACCATTATTTGGTCTTCTTTTTTTCTCCCAAGTTGTTGCATTTGTACCTGCAATAAAAACATATTCAAACTCCAAACCTTTACTGCCATGAGCAGTTAATAAATTAACTCCTTTATCTGTTCCACTGATTTCTATTAATGGTAATGCTAAACCTTCATTATGCATTAATTCAATCATACTCACCAATTGCATTAATGACAAACTTGTGTTTCTTGAAGTTTCATTTTTAACAAAGTCAAACAAACCGGTAACAACTTTCAATAGAAAATGTTTACTATCACTCAGCATTATCTGAGCCAGCAATCCCGTTTTTGTAATGATTTTTTCAAGAACTGTTTGAATCGTTTCATTACTTACATCAGCAATCAACTGTTCAATAGTTGCTGAGGCGTTCTTAAGCTCTTTACCAATTCCATTGGTGTTGAACAAGTCTTTTGCAGGAGCATTTGCTTTAGTAAAAAGTAATTCTCTTATCGATGTTTTATTATCACCAAATTGTTTTGCAGCCACTTCAACACTTAGTTTGGCAATATCAATGGGCTTAATGTTAAAGAAACTAAAATGCAATATTTCAAACAGCATTTCATCACCTTCATAAGGTCTGTCGTGTTCGGCTGCTAAATACTCCAATATTAAAATAATTTGCTTGGCAATTGGCTGATTAAATATGTTTAACTGACGTTTACTGAAGTATGGGATATTCTTTTGTTTGAAGAAAAGTATCAGCTCTTCCCCATACTTATTTTCTTTATAAATAACAGCAATATCTTTTGGTTGAACGCCTTTACTAACAAGTGTTTCAATCTGTAGTGTTATATAAATCAATTCATCTTTTGGGTAAGCACACTCAATAATTTGTGGTTGAATATTGAGTGTAATTAAATCTTCATTAGCTGCTATAATATTCTTGCTAAGATTAGGAATTGAATTAACTAACCGCTGTGAATTTTTATCAATGATGGTTTTTGAAATATCTAAAATTGGTTGCACAGAACGATAGTTATTTGTTAAAACAACTGTTTGTAATTGCTCACTAAACAAGTTCGCAAAGCCCAGCATATTCTCAACATTCGCTCCCTGAAAACGATAAATACTTTGGTCATCATCTCCTACAACAAAAATGCTTTCTGTATAATCTGGTTGATACAATAGATTGATGATTTTATTCTGTGTGCCACTTGTGTCCTGGTATTCATCTACAAGTATATGATTGAATTTGCTGGAATAATTATCTAGTAAATTGGGATGTTCCTCAAAAGCTTTTATTACCCAGTTAATCATATCATCAAAATCATACAAGTTTCTTTTCTTCATTATAGCTTGAAAATTATCAAACTCATTAATAGCAGCCTGAAGCTTTTTCATTCTGGCAGCCTCTTCATCAATCTTGTTTTGTTTTAAATCGCCAGCATTAAATTCTTTGTACTTCTTCTTATAAATAAATTCATCTCTTGTTGGCAAATCACTAATGTACTTATCAATACAATCTAATAGAAAAGTTGCAGTCCAACCCTCACGTTTCATATTGCTGAAAAGGTTTTGCAGGTTTCCTATCTCATAATAAACATCACCTCTATAACGCTTTAAAGGATTGTCTTTTTTAAATGCATCAATCAATTCTTTAAACAATTCAATCTTCTCTAAATCACTGATTGGGTTTAAAAAAGTTTTCTCAAACAAATGCAAATTGTCTTGTATTACATCGTTGCAAAAACTATGAAAAGTATGGATGTTTACTTTGTAAGCATCAGGCCCAATAAAACTTAGCAAACGCTTACGCATTGCAACAGTTCCTGCATCAGTATATGTTAAGCAAAGAATATTTTGTGGCTGTGTGTCTGTTTCCAATAAAATCTTTCCAATCCTTGCTCCCAGTATTTGTGTTTTACCTGTACCTGGCCCTGCAATTACCATTACAGCACCACTAATGGTGTCAACAGCTTGCTTTTGTTGAACATTCAATTTATTATATATATCATTAAATTTTTCTAATTGCTTGTCGTGGGTCATTGCTGTGATAGTTTAATTTATTCTTTGATAGAAGCAACAAATCTAAATAAATTGATAGTGTAATGGCTTACAATGATTCAATACTTTACTTTTGAATCTGTATTTTAAAATCAACGATATGTTTACCAAGAAATTCATACTAGCTAGTCTAGTTGTCTTGTCATTTTTTTCTGCAATATCTCAACAAATAAAATTTGTGGCTTCTCCCAATGGAAATGTAAAAGTAAATTTCATTCTCACTGAAAAAGGTGAACCACAATACGAAGCTTTTTATAAAAACAAACCCATTATTTTACCTTCTTCATTAGGATTTGAATTGAAAGAAATTTTTGGCGATAAGATATTTCAACCTTTAAATAAAAACTTATTAATAGTTCGTGTTGATACCTCTAGCTACAACGAGAGCTGGCAGCCAGTTTGGGGCGATAGAAAAGAAATTGCTGATAATCATCACACGCTAACCATTAAGTTAAAGCAGCAATCAAGCGATGCATTGGAGTTAAACATTGTTTTTAAAGTCTTTGATGATGGATTTGGTTTTAGATATGAATTTCCAAAACAACCGAATTTAACCCATTTTATTGTTATCGAAGAAAACACCAGCTTTCACTTAAACGGCAACCATAAAGCCTTTTGGATTCCTGGAGATTTTGATAGCAATGAATATCCACCAAGCATTACAAACCTTAGTGACGTTGATGCATTAAGTATTACTAGCACCAATCCAGAAATTGCTGTAAAAACGCCTGTAAATGCCAATACAGTTCAAACGCCATTAATGCTAAAAACTGCTGATGGTATTTATATCAATATTCACGAAGCAGCACTGGTAAATTATCCTGCAATGAACTTAGAGATTAATAAATCTAGTTACAATTTATCTGCTGTTTTAGTGCCAGATGCCGTTGGTAATAAAGCTTATTTGCAAGCACCTGCAACAACACCTTGGAGAACGATTATTGTAAGTGATAAAGCAACAGATATTTTAGCTTCTAAAATTATTTTAAACCTCAACGAACCTTCTGTTATTAAAAATACATCTTGGATTAAGCCTACAAAATTTATGGGCGTTTGGTGGGAAATGTTTATTGGCAAAGGAACCTGGGATTATGCAAGTGGCAAGCACGCTGCTAATACTGCTAACGTAAAAAAATATATTGACTTTGCCAGCAAACATAAGTTCGACGCTATTTTGGTTGAAGGATGGAATGTTGGTTGGGAAGATTGGTTTGGACAATGGAAAGAAAAAGTATTTGATTTTGTTACACCTTATCCCGATTTCAATGTGAAAGAATTGCAGCAATATGCAAAGTCTAAAAATGTAAAAATCATTATGCATCATGAAACTTCTGGCTCTGCTTCTAATTATGAAAGACAAATGGATACTGCTTATCGCTTTATGAAACAGTTTGGCTACGATGCAGTGAAGACAGGCTATGTAGGAAAAATTATTCCAAGAGGAGAACATCACGATGGACAAACAATGGTGAATCATTATGTACACGTGGCTCAAAAAACAGCACAATTTCAAATTATGTTAGATGCTCACGAACCTGTTCGCCCAACAGGCTTGCAAAGAACATATCCAAATTGGTTGGCTTGTGAAGCAGGTCGTGGTATGGAGTTTAATGCATTCAGTAAAGGCAACAATCCCAATCATGAAACCATTATGCCTTTTACAAGAATGATGGGTGGCCCAATGGATTTTACACCTGGTATTTTTCAAATGGATTTAAGTTATTGGGATAAAACCAAAACGCAGAAAGTGCACACCACTATTGCAAAACAATTAGCACTATATGTTGTGTTTTGTAGTCCATTACAAATGGCTGCTGATTTACCAGAGAGTTACGAAAAACATTTAGATGCTTTTCAGTTTATTAAAGATGTGGCTGTTGATTGGGATGATAGTAAATACTTAGAAGCAGAACCAGGAGAATACATTACAACTGCACGCAAAGCAAAGAAAAAAGATACTTGGTTTGTGGGTGCTATTACCAATGAAAAAGCCAGACAAACAACTATTGCATTAAACTTTTTAGATAAAAACAAAAAGTATAAAGCCACTATTTATGCTGATGCAAAAGATGCAGATTGGCAAACCAATCCACAAGCATATCAAATTACAACAATTACCGTAGATAGTAATACAGTGTTGCCTTTATCGCTTGCTGCAAGTGGTGGTTGTGCTATTAGTATTGTGTCAATAAAATAGAGTCAAACAAGAACAACAACCTACGATTTTAATTGTGGGTTGTTAGCAATTGGTAACAAAAAAATAACAATCCAGTTTCTCATCAATCCTAAATTTGCCAAATTTCACAATTATGGGCAAAACACTACAAAGCAACGAATCTATCCCTTCAAGTAGAAAAAAAATCATTGTATTAGGTAGTGGTCCAAATCGTATTGGTCAAGGTATTGAGTTCGACTATTGTTGTGTTCACGGGTTACTTGCTATTAAAGAATCTGGCTACGAAGCAATAATGGTCAACTGTAATCCAGAAACAGTTAGTACAGACTTTGATATTGCTGATAAACTTTATTTTGAACCTGTTTTTTGGGAACATCTTTGGGAAATTATCGAACTAGAAAAACCAGAAGGTGTCATTGTTCAATTGGGTGGACAAACTGCATTAAAACTTTCTAGAAGACTACATCAAAAAGGAATAAAGATCATTGGCACTTCTTTCGACAATATGGACATTGCAGAAGATAGAGGTCGCTTTAGTGATTTGTTAAAAGAGCTTGATATTCCATATCCAAATTATGGCACAGCCTACACCGCTGAAGAAGCCATTGAAGTTGCTAACAGTGTTGGTTATCCTGTGTTGGTTCGCCCTAGTTATGTGTTGGGTGGACAAAGAATGAGAATTGTGATTAATGATGATGAAGTAGAATCTGCTGTGGTGAGTATTTTAAAACACATTCCTGAAAATAAAATTTTGATAGACCACTTTTTAGATAGATGCCAAGAGGCAGAAGTGGATGCCATTTTTGATGGAGAAAACTTTCACGTAATGGGCGTAATGGAACACATTGAACCAGCAGGCATTCATAGTGGTGATAGCAATGCTGTGTTGCCAGCTTTTAACCTAACGCCATTGATTGTTGAAACAATGGAATATTATAGTGAAAAAATTGCAAGAGCCTTGCAAATAAAGGGTTTGATTAATATTCAATTTGCAATAAAAGATAAAAAAGTATATGTAATTGAAGCTAATCCAAGAGCTAGTAGAACTACGCCTTTTATTGCTAAAGCTTATGGAATTCCTTACTTAAATATTGCAACTAAAGTAATGATTGGTGCAAATAAATTAACTGACTTTACAATAGAAAAAAAGCTTGAAGGTTATGCCATTAAAGAACCTGTTTTTAGCTTCAATAAATTTCCTGGCGTAAATAAAGAATTAGGACCAGAAATGAAAAGTACAGGCGAAGCCATTCGCTTTATAAAAGACCTAAGAGACCCTTACTTTAGAAATTTATACAAGGAAAGAAGTATGCACTTGAGTAGGTAGATTAATTATTAAATATAAATTATTGAACGAGCCAGTTATAACTAGGCTCGTTTTTGTTTTGATAGGGTTTTATAGAGCTCAGGTAGGACGTTGGTAGGGATTGTTTCGTCCTAAAATAGGTTTACATTAACCCATCGAAATGATGAAACTTCTTCTAATTATCGAAGAGCTCTAATATAGATTGGACTTTCTATACTTACTTTTTATGCCAAGTTGCAGCAAATTGCTACTAAGAAGCAACTAATCAGCATTTAGCAGGTGTTACTCGTTATATAGCAGCTGTTGCTCGGCATTTAGCAGCTGTTGCTCGTTGGCGAGCAGTGGCTGCTATGCAGCGAGCATTTACTGCTATGTGGCGGGCAGTATTTACTGCTTAGCAAACAATATTTACTTTTTATAATATCTACTTAACTTTACATATTTTAGCAATATTTTAACATTTTTTTATTTGTAATCAGCGAGTTAATCTATATACCTCTTCAAAAATTCAAGCAACATCTAATAAAGCCGTCACTGCGAGGAACGAAGCAGTCTCATTAAATACATACTTCAATCAAATACAAAGATTGCTTCGTTCCTCGCAATGACGAAAACGGAAGGATATCGCAATAATAAACTAATTTCCTAAGAGGTCTAATTACCTCCTAAATCTATAAAGATTATATAGTTATGGTACAATAAAAAGAGGCTGTGTTAAACACAGCCTCTTTTTTATTTCTTTAAATCTTCAGTTAGTATTATCTAATTAAACTAAACAATCCTTTTTTGTTAATCACTTTTCCATCGTTCAATGTAATAATAGCAACATAAGCATAAACACCTGTAGATTGTGGTTTGCCAAATGCAATACCATCCCAGGTTTCGTAGCAGCCATTTGCATTTAATACAGGGTTACTTGTTTCATAAATTTTCTCACCCCATTGTGTGAATACCATAAATCTAACAGTTTTGGCATCATTACCACAAACTACTAATTTTTCATTTGGCCCTTGTCCATTAGGTGTAAAGGCACTAGGGATAAAGAAATCGGTAGTTGCCAGTTTTGTTTTTCCTTCTGCACAAGCAGTATCACCAGGGCAATTGCCTAATACTCTAACACATAAATCATACACTGTATTTTGCGACAATCCAGTAAGCACGTGTGTTGTTCCTGTTGCACCTGTGCTAGGATTAGTCCAAACTGCACCACCATTTGTTGATACTTGATAACCTGTTGCATTAGCAACAGTCGTCCAATTAAATGTTAGTGATGTAGTAGTTGTTGCTGCTGCATTTAGTGTTACAACTGGTTTAGCTAATTTATCTTGAATAACAATTTGTTTGGTTATAGAATCTGAGCAGAAGTCAGCAGCACCAAGGGCATAGTGTAAACTTGTTTTAAGTTTAACATTAAACGTTCCAGCTGCTGTGTAAGCAAAAGTGGCGTTAGTAGTTGTTGCTGTTGAGTTTGCAGCATCGCCAAAACTCCAGTTCCACTTGGTATCAATTGTAGCGTTTGTTACTTTACCAGTAGATGCATCTGTAAACACTACAGCACTATTAATACATTGTGGGGTAGTGAAAGTAAAGTCTGCTTTAACCTGATGAATTGGTTGCATAATATCAAACGAACCACTAACACAACCTGCTGTTGATTCAATGATAACCGAAACAGTATATCCAGCTACATTGCTAGTAGTAAATGTATGAGAAACAGTATTGATTATAGTAGTATCTTTTTTACCATCTCCAAAATCCCAGAAATATTTAGCAATAGTTCCTAAAGATGTTGATGCTGTTGCAGTGTAAGTGATACTTCTGCCTACACAACCTGGACCAGCAGGACTAGATATTAAATTACTTACAATTGGTCCATTATAAAGTACAACAGTAACAGTAGTGTCTTTGTAACAACCAATAGCATTTATCGCCCTTAGCTTGACATCATAATTCCCTGCAAAACCATAGCTAAGTGTTGGCGTAGAATCTGTAGAAGTTCCTATGGGTGAAAAGCCATAGAAAGTCCATTCTCTACCAACCATTTTATAACCATTTTTATCATAAGACGAATCTGTGAAATTTAAGATTGTTGGAAGACAAGGACTATAATCAAGTAAGAAATGTGGCGTTGGTGGAGCAACTACTTTAACACTAAAAGTGATAGTTTGAACTCCAGTGCAACCATCTGCATTAGTAGCATTCACTGTAATATTAACTGGGAAAGTTCCTGTTGATGTAAAGTGATATGTTGTAGGCAAAGTGTATTTATACAATTTAACGCCACTAACAATTGATGAATCTGTAGGAACTGGACTTGTTACCAAAACAGTATCACTATTTGGTTGTTGAATCGTGTTGTTAAAGAAATCCCATTTCATTGAAAATGGTTTATATGGCAATGACACTGTGTATTTAAAATCATTGTTTAAACAAGCAGATATAATACTATCGTTAGATACATTGTTGTAAGCATTTTGAACACTTAAATATTGACTTAATGCTTTAATATTTGTTCCTGCATTATAGCCATAACTTTCATTGGTACTACTGGTAGAAAAACCATAGGCAATAGCATTAAAAGCAACATTTGATTGCAATCTATGAGAAGTATTACCAGTTAAATCTGGAAAAACAGCATAACTGTAATTAGCATCAGCAGTATGTGGGTTAAATGCAGCAGAAGCATTTACTCCATCAAACATAAAGCTAGCAACACCTGCATTAGGTATAATTACATTGATATAATTGTGCTGAATATTATAGTTGTTAGTTGAGTAAACAGTAACATCATTAATAGCTTGTTGAACTGGGCTAATAATAACCATTTCTGGATCTCCATTATCGCCTGTTACAGGGTGTGTTGGAATACCAGTTCCATTACATTTATTGGTAGCACAAAACTGAGCAACCATTACAGGCTTATCACTTACGATATTTAATAAAGTATCCGTTTCAATGGTGTAAGCATTTTGAACTAAGCTTGTTAGTGCTGTTCCATTTACTGTTACAACAGTTGCAGGGTCGCTAACAATTACTTTATATAATCCAGCTTCCATATCTCTAAAAGGAGAGGTAACATATTTAGTTCCCCAAGCTTGCTTAGGGAACATTTGTTGTAAGAAGTTATCGCTACCACCATTGGTAGAAGTGCAACCTCCAACAAATAATTGAACTCTACCATTACCAGTAAACAATGCAATTTTTTTATTACAATCTCTAGATACAACAGTAGTTCCAGTTAAATCAACACCAATGCTTGAGGTGATTAATTTGCCTAGTGCATTAAACACATCTCCCTTGTTTAATGTTACAGAAAAAGGAACACCAGCAGGGTATAAAGCTGTCAAACCATTAGCTGTTGCTGTAATATCATCAGAAGGAACAATATCAACAATAGTATTATCTTCAGCAGCTTGAACGTAAAAGAAAGAATGTGGCACACCACTATTTGTTTTTCCTCCAACTGTTAATACAGAATAATTAGAACCCCAAGTATTTACAGGTAATACTAAAGTTGCTCCAGAACTTGAACTTGCATAAATATGCTCCCAAAGTGAGAAAGGAACACCATTGCTGTAAACGTGAATACCACGAGGTAAAATACCTGTGCTATTTAATCTTGCATCTTGCACGCCAGATTTAGGTAACGGAATGGTTGCTGTAGCTGTATTAGCTATAACATTGTATGTTTGAATATAATAATTAGCATCGGTTGGCTTGCCAATTTCTACAGTTACAACTGCATCTTGCTTAGAAGAAATATATAAAGCCATATCTTGGTTATTGCTTCCTACCATCAAAGCTTGAAACCCGTAACCAACCCAAAACTCAGTTCCTGTATTTGAAAAATCACCAGGATTTTGAATTCCTGTTCCTGTAACATTCACATCATCTATATTTAGTCCTGTTGCACCACCACCTGTGTGTGTAATTGTTCCTGCATAAGCACCAAATAATGTAGGCACGAATCTTACATAAATAGTTGTAGCAGCAATACTGCCACTTGTGTAAGGAATATTCAATGTAGAGCCAAAGCCAGTTCCTGGAGATAATGATACTTCAAAACCAGCAGGGGCATTTATTGTAATGTTTCCACTTGCGGGTGTTAATGCACTTGCAGTTAATGTATAAGATTTTACACCAGATATATTATTTACAATGACACTACCAAAAGGAATTGCATTAGCACTATTACCTGTTGTTGTAATAATTACTGGCTGAGGAGCAAGTGTTGTAAAACTAACTTCATTGCCATAAGCAGTACCAATTGAATTTGTTGCATAAGCACGTGCATAATAAGTAGTGCTTGGTGCAAGTATTTTTAATGCTGATGCAAAACTTGCATTACCAGTTCCATCACTGGTTTTAGTAGGTAAGGCTGTAGTTGGATTATTTAAAATACTCCAACAAACACCTTTAGCAGTTATACCAACACCACCACTATCTAAAATAACACCACCACTTAATGCTTTAATTGAAGTAATTCCAGTTGCAGCATTCGTTGTTAAAGACGCTATTGAAGGAGCATCAGTAGTGAAAGATAAATCAGCTCCATAAAACACATTGCCACTTTCGCTAATTACATAAGCCCTGGTATGATAGGTTGTAGCTGCTGTTAATCCAGATATTGCACCACCACTAGCTAAATTGATATTTCCAGAAGCAGTTGGTCCACCATTATTTTTGCCTGTTAAAGCAACTGTTGGATTTGCAGCAACACCCCAAACAACGCCACTTTCGTTAATTAATAAAGTTCCTGCTGTTACAACGCCAGTTGCAGTTGCTGTATATTTTCCTGTTGTTGTTGCAGATATTGTTGTAACACTTGGTTGGGTTCCTGCAACGCCAGATGTTCCTGTAAATGCAGCTGTTTTAACAGATAAAGAACGACTGTTGCTAACACCACTTGTTGCAGCATACATATACATTCTTATCACATAAATATGTGTGCTATAAAATTTCTTAGTAAAGGCAGGGAATGCAATTGGGTTCGTTCCACCACTAGGTACAATTTGTGTTGTACCAAAAGGGATAAACGGTCCAACTCCATCAGCTTGATAAGCTAAACTTACCACATTGTTCCCACTACTTCCTGATGTTCTTCCAATAAAACTTAAGCCTGTAAGCGTAATATCTACAGCACCATTTGGTGATAAAGGAAAATCAATATTCCAACCATCAGTTGGTACAATTGGCCATTCGCTACTTGGTTGACATTTTACACCATTACTGCTATATCCTGGCGAAGAAAATACACTGCCAATTACAGCATCACTAATATTAATATCAGTTTGCTGAGCACCAGCTTTTGCACCTGTAGCATTTGATGTAAAAGCCCAAGTGGCAGTGAACTGAGAAAAAGATTTTAAAGAAAATAGACTTGCAAACAACAGTGCAACTATTATTTTTTTACTGAACATACTATGCAGTTTGTATTTAATGAAATGTATTTTTTTGAAATTTTGGCGAAACAATCTTTACTACAGAGGGCGAAAAATGAAAACTACTGCTAATAAAGTCACGTAAAGTAAGCAAGTTATTACCTAACTGGTAAATTTTGAGTGTAGAATTTTATGCAAACGATAGCAATCATACTGCATTAAACTGATTGTTTGCCCATTAACTAACAAAAGTATTTCTCTTATTTTTTTAGATTCAATCAGTTTTATCAATCTAACCTTTATTTTAGCAAAGTATGTGGCAAAACTTATTACAAGAAATAATGAATGGTAAAGAAAAGTCGCTTGCCCGTTGTATTTCTTTAATTGAAAATGAGTACGAAGGCTATTTTGATTTTTTACAACAATTACCAAATTCATCAACACCAGTAATTGGTATAACTGGTCCACCAGGTGCTGGCAAAAGCACATTGGTTGATGCTATTATTGAAGCCTTGGTAAATGATAATAAAAAGGTAGGAATTATTTGTGTTGACCCGTCTTCTCCATTTAACTTAGGTGCTATTTTAGGCGATAGAATTAGAATGAGCAACTGGTATAATCATCCAAATGTATTTATTCGTTCTTTGGCTACAAGAGGTAGTTTAGGTGGCTTGCATCCAAAAATTATAGAGATAACAGACGTAATGAAAACTGCACCTTTTGATTTTATTATTGTTGAAACAGTTGGTGTTGGGCAAAGTGAAATTGAAATTGCTGGATTAGCAGATTTAACAGCAGTTGTATTAGTGCCAGAAGCTGGTGACGAAATTCAAACAATGAAAGCTGGTCTGATGGAAATTGCAGACATGTTTATTGTTAACAAAGCCGATAGACCCGATGCTGATATATTTGTTAGAAACCTTAGAATGATGTTGGCTCCTGCATTTCACAATCATCAACAAGAAATTAAAATTATTAAAACCATTGCAACAAAAAAAGAAGGAATAGAGGAATTTGTGAAAGCTATGCATGAAATACAAAGTACAAAGTACGAAGCAACAGAAAGCAATCAACACCAAACTCAAAACACCAAACGTTCTTGGCTTTTAACAGAAAAAGCATATCACATCATTCAGCAAAATCGAATGAAAAATATCAATAAAAATCTGTTGAAAGAAGAAATAGAAGTAGCATCAACAAACAAAGACTTTAATTTGTACAGCTTCGTAAAAAAATACATATAAACAAACTAATAAACAAAATGGAACCTAAATCTTTTGCAAATCATCCAACAGCCTTTACAGTAGAAAAAGGTAAGACTTATGCGTGGTGCACTTGTGGCTTAAGTGAAAAAAATCCTTTATGCAATGGTGCTCATAAACAACTAGCAACTGAAGAAAATGGCGAAACTATAATGCCATTTAAAAGTTTAAAATTTACAGCAGAGGAAGATGGAGAACTTTGGTTATGCAATTGTAAAAAAACATCTACCCCACCTTTTTGTGATGGAAGCCACAAGAACATTGGTGGATTATAATAATATTTAAGCAATGACTCGCAAACAACGCTATCAACATATTATAGATTTTTTTCTTGAACACAGTCCAAATGCTGAAACAGAATTGATTTACGACAACCCTTATCAGTTATTGGTTTCAGTAATTTTATCTGCTCAGTGTACAGATGTTAGAGTAAACTTAACAACACCTGCCATTTTTCAGCAATATCCATCACCAAAAGAATTGGCTAAAGCAACATTTGATGATTTGTTTCCTTTGATAAAAAGCATTTCTTACCCCAATAATAAAACCAACCACTTAATTGGTATGGCTAATATGTTGTTGGAAAAGTTTAATGGAGAAGTGCCAATGACTGTTGATGAGTTGGTGTTGTTGCCAGGTGTTGGAAGAAAAACTGCAAATGTTGTAACAAGTGTAATAGACAATCAACCAAATATGGCTGTGGATACACACGTTTTTAGAGTAAGTCATCGTTTAGGATTAGTAACAAAAAATGCTACAACTCCTTTGGCTGTTGAATTGCAGCTTATTAAAGAAATACCGAAAGAACTTGTTCATAAAGCACATCATTGGTTGATACTTCATGGTCGATATACTTGTTTAGCACGCAATCCAAAATGTAAGGACTGTGGTTTGCAAGATGTTTGTTTGTACTTTAAATCGTAAGTTCTATAACAAGTTAAACGTGAGTTAGTCATAAGTTTTATATTATATACCATCATTCAAAACTTTAAACTTTTAAACCTTTTGAACTTCCTTGCCCACGCATATCTTTCTTTCAATCATCCCCAAATTCTTGTGGGTAATATGATTAGTGATTTTGTGAAAGGAAATAAAAAATTTGATTACCCATTAGCAATTCAAAAAGGAATTACACTGCATCGCTTAATTGATGAATTTACAGACCAACACGATGCTACAAAGCAGGCAAAACAAATATTTAAACAAGAACTTGGTTTATATGCTGGAGCATTTGTAGACATTAGCTATGACTATTTTTTAGCGAATGACATCAATGTATTTGAAGATACAAAAGCACTAGAAAGTTTTGCTATTAGCAGCTACAAATCATTAGATAATTTTATTGATATTTTTCCTGAAAGGTTTCTCCTCCCTTTTGCATCTATGAAACAACATAACTGGTTTGCAAATTATAAAACAGATTATGGTATTCAAAGAAGTTTTGAAGGATTAACAAACAGAGCAAAATACATCAATAAAAAACATTTAGCTTTTGATACATTTTTAAATAGTAAAGAAAATCTTAAAGTTTGCTATGATATTTTTTTTAAAGATGTAAAACAATTTGTTTTGCAGTATCACAATAATTTTGTTACTCTTTAAATTATATTCACAAAAAAATAAACGTATGAAGTCAGTAAAATTTTTAGTTGCATTGTTGTTTATTTCGGTTACTTCTTTTGCTCAACAAAAACCAACTGAATTAGACAAAAGTCCAATGGATATGAGCTATTGGCCAAGTAACTATCCAATAACTAAATTAAATGGCAAGGTAAAAGATCAACCTATTGCAAGAGTTATTTATGGTCGTCCACAAAAAAATAATAGAGTTATTTTTGATGGCATTGTAAAGTATGGAGAAATGTGGCGTTTAGGTGCTAATGAAGCAACAGAAATTGAATTTTTGAAGAACGTCAAAATCAATAATAAATCAATAACAAAAGGCAGATACACTTTGTATTGCATACCTTATGCAGACAAATGGACAATTGTAGTTAGTAAAGACAATTATAGCTGGGGCAACTATTCTTACAACCCAAAAAACGATGTACTTAGAATAGACATTAAAGTTGAGAAAAACACAGAAACAGTAGAAGCATTTACAGCCTATTTTGACGAAAATAAAACTGGTGCTAATCTTGTTTTTATGTGGGATGATGTAAAAACACAATTACCTATATTGCTATAAAATTGACTGAAGACAAACACCATATAGAAAAAATTATTCCTGCTAAAGAATCTGTTTATTTAGAGGGCCCCAAGCCAAGAGCCAATGAACTTTTTTTTGCTTGGGATATTTTTAAACAATTCATTAAAGGATTTAGGGCATTGCATTTTGCTGGCCCCTGTATTACTGTGTTTGGCTCTGCTCGCTTTAAAGAAGATCATCCTTATTATAAAGCAGCTTGGGAATTTGGAAAACGAATTGCAGACACTGGCTTTGTAACACTTACTGGTGGTGGACCTGGTATTATGGAAGCAGCAAATAGAGGTGCATTTGAAAATGGAGGTTCATCAGTTGGTATTAACATCAAACTCCCTTTTGAACAAAAAGAAAATCCTTATTTACACAAATCTGTAACCATAGATTATTTTTTTGTTCGCAAAACACTAATGATAAAATATTCTTACGCTTTTATTATTATGCCAGGTGGTTGGGGAACAATGGATGAATTATTTGAAACCCTTACGCTCATTCAAACAAAAACAATTAACAACTTTCCTGTTGTACTTTTTGGAACAAAATATCATCAACTTTTAATAGATTATATCAAGGCAATGGAAGTTGAGGGAACAATTTCTTCAGAGGATTTAAAGCTATTATTAATTACCGATGATTATGATGATGCTATGGATCATATTGAAACTTATATCAACAAAAATTACAAGGTAAAAGCACGTAAAAGAATGTGGTGGCTACTAGAAAAAAGATAAAGAGGTTAGAGAACGGCTATCCTTTCTTTAAAATATTTAGCTGCTTTTATTAGTCTGCTGCCATACCAACTAAACATTTCCCCATCAACCAACATTATTTTAGCATTGGGAAAATGTTGTTGCAATTCATCAATATGTTTTTGTTTAAAAGGATATGGTTCCGATGAAAGCAAAACTAAATTTGGATTTGCAGCTTGCATTACCGCTAATGAAATTTCTGGATATCTTGTTTTGTCTGCAAACACATTTTCTAATCCACAATACTTAAACATATCATTAATAAAAGTATCTGCACCAACTGTCATATAAGGATTTTGCCAAATTAGATAAATGCAAGTTTTAGGATTCTCAAATGTATGTAGTGGATCAAACGCAATATTGATAGTATTTACAATGCTTTTTGCTTTTTCAATAGTATTTGTAATTTCACCAATTGCAACAATCATATCTAAAGCAGTTTCAAGATTATTAATATCACTAATCCAAACTGGTGCTATCATTTCTAGTGCTTCAATATTAGCTTTTAAATTTTCTTCTTTATTGGCAATAATCAAATCTGGTTTTAGGGAAATTACTTTTTCGATATTTACATTTTTTGTGCCACCAACTCTTGTTTTTGCTTGGTGCCATTCTTGGGGATGTACACAAAATTTTGTAATGCCAACAACAGTTTCATTCAATTCTAAATCAAACAACAATTCTGTTTGAGATGGAACTAAAGAAATAATTCGTTGAGGAGTTTCAGTAAGTTCAATGATTCTGTTAAGCTGATCTTTGAAAAGCATTCGTAAAGATTATTCGTAAAGAAAGAAAGCAATCTTTTGTAAAACATTTTGATTCCTGTAAATGGCATTATGACCCAAACCACTTGTTATATGAAATTGAACATTTGGCAGATGCTTTTCTTGCACGATTGTAACATCTGCAATAGGGCAAATAATATCTTTACTATCGTGAATCCAAAGTGTTTTTGTTTTAATATTTTCTAAGGCTCTTCCTACCGAAAAATAAGAAACTTCTTTGCCAGAAAGATTCCGAATAATATTATCAAACTCTGGCTTCAGATTTAATGGCATTTTTAAAAACAAAAAGAAATTATCAATTGCTGTTCTTGTTTCTGTTGCTGGTGCAATAAGCACTAATCTTTCTAATTGCTGCAAATAATTTTCTGTGGCTAAAGCTGCAGCCATTCCACCAAAAGAGTGAGCCACAATTCCATAGATTTTTCCAAATTTTTTATCAATATCTGCAATACATTCAGAGAATTGTTTTGCATTAATTGTTTTACCATCACTAATGCCATGGCCAGGGGCATCAAATGCCAACACTTCATAGCCACTTAAATATAATTTATTGATAATCGGTTCAGATTTATAAGAGCAACTATCAAAACCATGAATCACCAAAACCTTATTGCCATTGCAGTTTGCAGGAGTCCATTGCCAGCCACGAACAGTTAGTTTTTCAAAAACGATATCAATACTTTTTGCTTTTTTAAAAAAAGGAGGTTCTTTTCTTTTTGGCTTTCCACTATATGGTGTGCAAAAAAGTTTGAACAAACTTTCTGCTGCCAATTTATTTGATATGAATGATATTGCTTTAAACTTAGTTTTGTAAAGTTGAATCGCAATTTTTTGTTTTAGTTTTAATTTCATTATGTCAAATATATGCAAGTAACAATTATAGGAACAGGTAATGTGGCAACAGTTTTAGGCAAACTGATGTTTTCAAAAGGTCATACCATTAATCAGGTGTATGGCAGAAATTTAGATGCTGTGCAGGTGTTAGCTATTCAAACAAATGCAACACCCATAATGGACTTAGCTAAATTAAGTAATGAATCTGATATTTATATTATTGCAGTATCAGACAAATCTATTAAATCTGTTTGCGAGCAATTACATTTTGAAAACAAATTAATACTTCACACTGCAGGCTCGGTTAGTATTGATATACTAAAAAATACTTCAAAAAATTATGGTGTTTTATACCCAGTTCAAAGCCTTAGAAAAGCTATGGATATTCATACACCTATTCCTTTTTTAATAGATGGAAATGATATTGATACAAGACTGGCTATTGATATATTTACAAGGTCTTTTTCAAAGAAAGTAGAGTTTGGAGACGATAACAAAAGGCTTAAAATACATACTGCTGCTGTGTTTTCCTGCAATTTTGTAAACTTTATGTATTTGCAAAGTGCTAACTTTTGCGAAGCAAATAATATTGATTTTTCTTTGTTACAATCATTAATAGAAGAGACTGCAACACGATTAAGAACACATCATCCAAAAGACGTTTTTACCGGACCAGCTGTTAGAAAAGATATAGCAACAATTGAAAAGCATTTATTGCAATTGAAAGAGAATCCTCAGGCACAAGAACTTTATCAACTTATAAGCGATATGATAATGAAGTACTAAGTTCTTCGTATAAATGTTGTATTAATCCATCAACCAAACCAATTTTTGGAACATAGATTTCTTCTATTCCTGCCCAACGCATAACGTTTATATAAATCTGTAATGCAGGAACAATCACGTCAGCTCTATCTTCTCTCAATTTATAAATTCTGATCCTCTCTTCAAGGGATACGTTAGAAAATTCTTTGAAGTAATCCTTCAACAAATCTACACTTAAAGGTTTGCCTTCTTTTTTCTTGCTGATAGAAAATATTTTATTGATATTGCCACCACTACCAATAGCAATCATTGGCAATTTGCTTTTGGTATTTTTGCGAATATGGTCTTTCATTTCATCCCAAATACTTTCATTTACCATATTTTTTAACAGGCGAATTGTACCAATATTAAAAGACTCTTTATACATCAATTTGCCCTCATTAAAAAAGGTTAATTCTGTACTTCCTCCACCAACATCAATGTATAAATAAGAATGTTCTTTATCTAAGTTTTCTGCAACGTGATTTTCATAAATGATAGATGCTTCTTCATCTCCACTAATTACTTTTATTTCAATACCAGTTTCAAGTTTTACTTTTCTAATAATATCAAGACTATTTTCAGCATCACGCATTGCACTGGTAGCACAGGCTTTAACGTGTTCAACATCATAAGCACGAAGCAAATGAGCATAAGCCTTCATTGTTTCCATTATCATCGTTCGCTTTTGCTTTGATATTTCTCCTTTTTCAAAAACATCAAAACCCAATCTTAATGGCACACGAACCAGGTTCAGCTTATTAAATTCGGGTTTACCATAAGCATCTAATGTTACTTCACTAATTAATAGCCTTGCAGCGTTACTTCCAATATCTATTGATGCTAGTTTCATTCTACTTTTTTCACGGTTAACTTGCTTGATTTTACAGGTGTTTTCTTAATCTTACTTACCAAATATTTATAGGTTTCAACCTGAGAACGAACTTGTTTATTTGTGCTGCAAAGTACATAGTTATTTGAAAGTTCAGCATCTAAAAATCTTGCCTTGATATTATCCTTTAATTGAATGTTGATAATATCTCTTATTTCTTGTTTAATGGCAGCATCAGTAATTTCTACAGCAGCTTCCACACGATGGTCTAAATTTCTCACCATCCAATCGGCAGATGAAATAAATATTTTCTCAGTTTTATCAACACCAAAAATCATTACTCGTCCATGTTCTAAATACTCATCAACGATACTAATAGCCTGAATAGGAGTTTTGTATTTTTTGTTTGAGAAGATGGGGCAATAAATGCCTCTAATAATCAACTTTACCTCAACCCCAGCTTCAGCAGCACGTTTCAATTTTTCCATCAAAACAACATCACTTAAAGAATTACATTTTACAACAATTCGTGCAGGTTTTTTAATTTTGGCGGCTTTAATTTCTCTATCAATTAATAGTTCCAATTGCTTTCTCATACTCACTGGACAAACCTTTAAAGTCTTGCAAAGTTTTAAAGGGTTATTACCCAATTTCCAGTTTTCTAAATAATTAAAGATTCTATTAATATCTGCCATAATGCTTCTATTGGCAGTAAGCAAACAATGGTCTGCATAAACTTTTGAAGTTTTTTCATTTAGGTTTCCTGTACTGACAAAACCATATTGTGTAGTTTTATTTTTTTCTCTTTTTTTAATGATACAAAGCTTGGCGTGAATCTTCATTTTTGGAACGCCTAGCAACACTTTCACACCCTCTTCTTCTAAAATTTCTTTCCATTCTAAATTAGCCTCCTCATCAAATCTTGCTTTCAATTCAAGCATCACAACAACTTCTTTTCCATTTCTGGCAGCATTGATTAAAGCATTAATTACTTTAGAATTTTCTGCTAGTCGATATGCTGTTATCTTAATAGAAATAACAGTTTCATCCATTGCAGCCTCTCTCAACAAATCAATCACAGGATTAAAAGTGTGATAAGGAAAATGCAGCATCACATCTTGCTGCAATATCAATTCGGTGATTCTTTTGTTTTGAGAAATAAGTGGATGACCAAAAGGAGAACGTTGAGATAAAACGGGCTTAAACACATTTGGAAAATCCATAAAATGCCTGAAATTATGAATCCTTCCTCCTGGTATAATATTGCTTTTTTTGTTAAGACTTAATCTTCTGATTAGATATTCCAACAGCCCAGAATCCATTTCTTTATCATAAGCAAAACGAACGGGTTTTCCTTTTCTTCTGTTCTTTAAACCCTTCTCCATTTTCTCAACAAATGTGGTGGTAACATCATTGTCAAGCTCAAGTTCAGCGTCTTTAGTTACTTTAAAAATCCAAGCATTAAACTCATCGTAACCAAAATATGAAAACACGTAAGGAAGGTTAAAACGAATAATATCTTCTAACAGAATAATATTTTTTTCTCCAGTTTTTGAAGGTAAAATAACAAAGCGACCTACTGCTTTTACTGGCACTTCAATTAAGGAATATTTTTGATGATAGGCAGATGTTTTCTTGTGCATTGATACACCCAAATAAATACTCTTATCTCGCAAATAAGGCATTTGCTGCAAGCCTTCAATCATTAATGGAATTACATTGCTACGAACTTGTTCATCAAAAAATTTCTTTACAAACTCTTGTTGTTCTTTGGTAAGATTTTTTTCATCTTTTAAAAATATTTTCTCTTTTTTAAGCTCCAGCAAAATACCTTTCCAAATTCTGTTAAACTCGTTTTGTTGTTGCAAAACAATGGTCTGAATTTCGTCCAGTATTTTTTGTGGACTTTGCTCTAAATGCATATTCAGGCGTTTGCGTTTTTCACTAAACTCAATCATACGCTTTAGTGTAGCTACCCTAACCCTAAAAAACTCATCTAAATTATTCGAGAAAATACCAAGAAATCTAATTCTTTGTTGAAGTGTAACTGTTGCATCTGCTGCTTCTTGCAACACCCTTGCATTAAAACTAAGCCAGCTAATATCTCGTTGAATATAATGTTTACTCATAAAAAATCGTCTGTTTCAAAAGTAGCTGTATAAATGAATGCTGTATATTATTTTTATACTAACTGTTAATTATATACCCTGTCATATTCTGCAACAGTTTCTTCCCAGCTATGGTCAATTTGCATCATATATTTTCTCATCCATTCAAAATGCTTTTTATCTTTAAAAACACTGATAGCACGACTTACAGAATAATGAATATCCTCAACACTAGCATTATTAAATCTAATACCAAAGCCATCAGGCTCACCCATATCTTTCACAGTATCTTGCAAACCACCTGTGCTTCTAACAATTGGCAAAGTACCATAACGTAAAGAATACATTTGGTTCAATCCAC
>JANYEB010000267.1 GCA_025363355.1 Chitinophagaceae bacterium
TATAAATGCAATACACCTAAAAAAAGTTCCTGGTTTATCATATACTTTGTCCCAAGAACTACCCCCATTATTAGTATGATAAATTTTGCCTTGCCCATTGCAATACCAACCATTTTTTTCATCAACAAAACAAATATCATCTTGCTTGCCAGGGTATGGAACTGTTGTTTGTTTTTGCCAAGTTGCTTGAGCATTTGCAAATAATAAAATACTCGAAAGAAGAATAGTAAGAATAATAGGTTTCATTTTTTTTAAATTTTATAATTATGATATTGCTGTTAATAACATTAAGTCTGCTCCTGCATCACCACCCCCTGCCATTTCTTTAAATATGCTTGAGAACATAATCATTCCAATGGCTGATAAAATGAGAATTTTTTCTGCATCAATCATTATAGTTCCAATGCTGAAATTCAACACTGGCTTCTTATTCACGAACTCAATGCCATAAACTAATATTTCATTTTCGTCTTGTAGAAACTTAAGTTTTAAACCTCCTTTATTTGTAAATTTTGTGGTGTAAATTTTTCCATCATTAAAAATAATTCGTCCACCACTACCCCATAAACTATGTGAAATTTTTACAATTTCTTGTTCGTTACAATTGATAATGTAAGATGGATTCCAGAATCCTTCATTGCTAACAATGTATTGTTTTTGATTGATTATAAAACTTGGTTTCTTCAGTGGGTTGATGGTTAAATCAACCAATGTTTCTTCATCATTTTTTAGATAATGTTTTTCACCTTGGCTTGTCCATTTTAAATTTTTCATATAAAGATGTTTTTGATTGACAAGGCAAACATCATTATGAAATCATTTACTGCAAACGAGATTTACAGCAGTGCATTTTTATGGAGATAAATGCAGAAAATTTAGATACCCATTAGTTCTTTAAATTTTACAGATTGACGTTGACTGATGTCAATCTTAACACCACTGTGCATTTCAACCTGCAATGCATTGTTAAAAAAGGGGCTGATATTTCTAATAAAATGTGTATTGATGATGTATTGCCTTCCTGCTCTAAAGAAATGTGTATTGGGTAATTTTTCTTCTAAATAGTTGAGTGATTTATGTAGTAGAGGTTTTTTGTTTTGATAATAAATTCTGGCATAATTGCCTACACTTTCTATTAAAAATATTTCGGCAAGTGGCACAAAAAAACAATGTTCACCATCTTTTATAAAGATGCGTTTATCAATGGTTAGTTTGCTTTCGTTACTTTTATTTTGACCAACTTGTTTTTTAATTTTCTCAATAGCTTCAGCTAATCTATCAGTATTTACAGGCTTCAGAATATAGTCCAAAGCATTTACATCAAAGGCTTTTATAGCAAATTGGTCATACGCAGTTACAAAAATTACCAATGGAGTTTCATCTAATTCTTCCAGCAAATCAAAGCCTGATTTGCTGGGCATATTAATATCTAAAAAAATAAGTTGTGGCTTTAGTGCATTGATTTTAGCAATAGCATCAACAGCATTTTCGGCTGTGGCAATTACATCAATATCACTATGCTTTTTAAGCATTGCTTGTAGTTCTAATAATGCCAATGGCTCATCATCAATCAATATTGTTTTAATGCTCATAACAATGGTATTTTAATAGTTGCAATAACATCTGTATCTTCTTGATAAATTGAAAATTCTGCTTTGTTTTGAAAAATTTCTTCAAGCCTTTTTGTTATATGTTTTAAGCCAATGCCAATTGCATCAGCAGGATTGTAATGCCCATTATTCTTTACTTTTATCACTAAATAATTATCGTTTAATGAGGTTTCTACAACAATAATACTGTCTTGCAATTCTTTTGTTACTCCATGTTTTACTGCATTTTCTGCAAGGGTTAATATGATTGCAGGAGGCACAGTTTGGCTCAAAGTATTTTCATTAATATCATACTCAACAGTTAATCTTTTTCCAAAACGAAGTTGTTCAAGTTCAAGATATTTTCTTACTTCTATTATCTCATCTTTAATTGGAATTAATCTTTCTTTTCCATATTGTAAAGTAAAACGCAACAGTTCACTCAACTTAACAATTGCATCTCTGCTTTGCTCTGGATTAATAATTACTAATGCTTTAATACTATTCAGTGCATTGAATAAAAAGTGAGGATTTAATTGCGTTTTAAGTAGCTCAAGCTCTGTAGTTTTTGCTAGGTTTTCTATCATCATCTTTTCTTTGATAATGATATTGTTTTGTTGCAAAATTTTATACATAAAGTATACTATAATCCAAACGCCAATATATCGCATCCAATTCATCACTAATCCTATAAAGTAAATAGGAGTATGGTTTTTTAAGCTTTCTAATCCTTTTTTTTCAAAAAGATTTGGAATAAAAATTACTAAAACTAGTATTACAGAAAGTATAAATGTAGATAGCAAAGCTACAAACCAAATTCTTGCTTTAGATTTGTTAAAAAAATTGGTTTTTGATAAAATTATTTTAAATAAATGTGTTAAAACCATTCCGCCAACAGCACAAATAAGTAGAACTTTTAAAAGGTTTATATCAAATTTTCCAACAATAAAAAAAGTATAATTAATGGTTTCTATTGCAACCATTCCCAACCAACCAATAAGTTGGCAGAGCCAATATAGTTTTTTGTTATTCATTGTTGCAAAATAAATAAGAGTTGCAATAATTACGTCTTTCAAGCAATTTCTTTACACCAAAGCAGATTATTGATTTTGAGTGCAGATTTAATCTGACTTACAATAAACACCACTTTGTTCAACGGGATATTTTTTATCTAAATCAACATTATTAAAACTCTTTTTGTTTCCCCAATTAAATATTTTTTCAAAAAATGGGAGCAGTTTGTTGTTTTGAATTTTGCCTAAAAAATATACTTCGTGTTCTTTTTCTTTAATACCCATTTCATATAATATTTCATCGTGTTCAGTAATTCCCAAGCTATTAAAATACTGTTTCATTTTAAAGTACTCACACACATTACCACTTTCTAAACTACCTGCAAAATAAAATGGCATAAACCAGCCAATTACAAAACAACTTGCACTGATAGTTTTGCCAATGATTGCAAATTTTATTTCGTACCATTTAGAAACAGGAATATCATACTGTTTCATTATTTGCAACACTTCTTTTCTATGATTCCATTCGTCTATTTCAATTTGTTTAATCGCTAATTTTTGCTCTGCATCTTTTACCGATGCTGCATGTCCTTTATAGGCGAATGCAGCAGCTTTTTCAGCAGAATAGGCTTGCTTTAAAGATTTTATAAGTTGGGGGTGGATTAATTGCAAGTGATAATTTTGAGAAACAAAACTAATTGCATTATCATTTATTTAATAAAAAAATATTCAGTATTTGGTATTGTCAAAACTCATCATAAATGCAGCATTACATATGTTACATTTGCCAGCAATGCAATTTCAACTTCACTCACCATATCAACCATCAGGCGATCAACCTTCAGCCATTAAACAGTTAGTGCAAGGTATCAACGATGGAGAAAAGTTTCAGACCCTGCTAGGTGTAACAGGCAGTGGTAAAACTTTTACTATGGCAAATGTTATTCAGCAAATTCAACGTCCAACACTTGTTCTCACACATAACAAAACATTGGTGGCACAGTTGTATGGAGAGTTTAAACAATTTTTTCCCGAAAATGCTGTTGGTTATTTTGTAAGCTACTACGATTACTATCAGCCAGAAGCTTATATGCCAGTAAGTGATACTTACATTGAAAAAGATTTGAATATTAATGAAGAGCTTGATAAGCTTCGTTTACAAGCCACAGCAGAATTATTAAGTGGTCGTAGAGATATTATTGTAGTGGCATCTGTTAGTTGCATTTATGGTATGGGCAATCCAACAGAATTTGAAAATGGAATTATCCGAATAGAACGTGGACAAATAATGCCACGCCAAGCATTCCTACACGCATTGGTAAATGCCTTATATAATAGAAGTCAAGGCGATTGGACAAGAGGAACTTTTAGGGTTAAGGGAGACACTGTTGACATTAATTTGCCTTATGTTGATTTTGCTTGTCGTATTACTTTTTTTGGAGATGAAATTGAAGAGATAGAAACGCTTGACAAGGAAACAAACAAACGTATTGGCATACTAGATAATGCAGCTATTTTTCCAGCTAATTTATATGTTGCACCAAAAGATATGTTGCAAGAAGTGATTCACGATATACAAGATGAAATGCGTTTACAATATGAGTATTTTAATAGTGTTGGAAAACGTGTAGAAGCTCAGCGTATAAAGGAACGTGTAGAATATGATTTAGAAATGATTCGAGAATTAGGTTATTGCACAGGCATAGAAAATTACTCTCGTTTTTTTGATAGAAGAAAGCCTGGGACACGTCCATTCTGCTTGTTAGATTATTTTGCAAAAGACTTTGTTTTAATGGTAGATGAAAGCCATCAAACAGTATCTCAAATTGGTGGAATGTATGGTGGCGACAGAAGCAGAAAAATGGTATTAGTGGATTATGGTTTTCGTTTGCCATCAGCACTTGATAATAGACCTTTAAACTTTCACGAATTTGAAAATATAATTGGTCAAACTATTTTCGTTAGTGCCACACCAAGTAATTACGAATTAGAAAGAACTGGTGGTGTGGTGGTAGAACAAGTAGTTAGACCAACAGGATTATTAGAGCCCCCAATTGAAGTTAGACCAAGTGTTAATCAGATAGACGATTTATTAGAAGAGATAGATAAAAGAGTTACAAAAGGAGATAGAGTTTTAGTTACCACTTTAACCAAAAGAATGGCAGAAGAAATGGATAAATATCTGCAACGCATCAACATAAAATCTAAATATATACATAGTGATATTGATGCATTAGAAAGAGTTGAAATCCTTCGTGAGCTTAGGTTAGGAACGATTGATGTATTAGTTGGTGTTAATTTATTAAGAGAGGGGTTAGACTTACCTGAAGTTTCTTTAGTTGCCATTTTAGATGCAGACAAAGAAGGCTTTTTGCGTAATGAAAGAAGTCTGACCCAAACAGCAGGAAGAGCAGCAAGAAATTCAGAAGGATTAGTGATATTTTATGCAGATAAAATGACACAGAGTATGCAACGAACCATTGATGAAACCAATAGAAGACGTGAGAAACAAGTAGCTTATAATCTTGCAAATAATATTACACCAACAACAGTAAAAAAATCCATTGATCAAATAATGAAGCAGGGCAGTGTGCTTGACATAAAAGGATTTGACCCAAATAAGCCTTATGCTATTTTAGATGAAACTGCATTGTTAGCTGCCGATGAACAAGAGGTTTACAAAACCATTCCACAAATAGAAAAAGCCATTGCCAAAACAAAAAAGACAATGGAAAAAGCAGCCAAAGATTTAGACTTTATAGAAGCTGCTAAACTGCGTGATGAAATGTTTAGATTACAGAAAGAGTTGCAAGAAATGAAGTAATTGATAGCATTTCATTACTTTTAAATTCCATTTCCTTTACAATAAATTGATATAAAACAAATTGCATGTTTATAAAAAATATTTAATAATTATGTTTTGATATACTGAAATGAAATACTTTCACGAATTCAGCATTTTATTATCCTAATATGAAGCGGAATATTTTTCTCATTTTAATACTTTTTTTGGGCATCAAATCATACGCCCATCACATCAGTGGTGGAGAGATTTATTACACATATTTAGGCAAATCAACAACAGACACAAGTAAACTTTTATATAAAATAACATTGGTGTTATATAAAGATACTGCAGTTAATGGGTCTTCAACTAGCGTGGCATCACTTAAAGGAGATTATAATATTTCTATTTACAGAGGAGATAATCAGCAACTTTTATTTAACACAGTAGTTATTGCAAAAAACTACGACTATATGCTAATGAAAACATATAGCCCTTGCTTGGTAAAGAAACCTCCTGTTGCCTTTTCTGTAATGACACTTGATACTATTATAGAAGTGCCTAATTTGGATGATGGTATTTATGTTAGCCATTCTTTGTGCTGTAGAGTAGATGAAATTATAAATGTTCAATCACTTAATTCTGGTGCAACATTTTGGGTTAAAATACCTGGTATTAATGAAAACAAGTTTGCCCCATTAAATTCAAGTGCCATTTTTAACAGAAAGGATACGATTTTAATTTGCAAGAATTTTCCGATTAATCTTGATTTTAGTGCCACAGATAGTGATGGCGATTCATTGTTTTATTCTTTTGCCAATGGTTACAGTAGTATAACAGCAATATCAACCAACACGTTGCCTACTACTGCTGATGCTCCCCCTTTTACAACAGTTAATTATATAGCACCTTATATTTTTTCTCAACCACTTGGGGTTGGAGTAACCATTAATCCTACAACTGGTTTTGTTAGTGGTAATGCCCCAGATAGTGCTGGTGTATATTTAATTGCTGTTTGGGTAGATGAGTATAGAAACGGATTCAAGATTGCTCAACATAAAAAAGAATTTCAAATTAGAGTTGATGATTGTGAATACACTGCTGCTAACCTAAAACCAACTTATATCACCTGCGACCCGAGAGATAGTTTAAGATTTTCATTTAAAAATGAATTTATCACAGATACAACTACAACACAATATCATTGGGATTTTGGTGAATTAAATCTTACAACAGATACATCATCAAAACCTTCTCCTACATATACCTACAGCGATACTGGTGTGTTTATGATGAAATTAACAGTACTTAATAATTTGGGATGCACAAGCAGTGATTCAGCAATTGTAAAAATATTTCCTGGCTATATTGCAAACTTTAAATCTGTTGGTTATTGCTATCAAAATCCTTTTATTTTTACTAACACAACCTATGCTAAATATGGTTTTACAGATAGTGTTCATTGGGATTTTGGCGAGTTATCATTAACTACAGATACATCTACATTAGCAGTATCAAGCTATCAATACTTAACTCCAGGAAATAGAATGGTGCATTTATATGCCCATAGCAATAAAGGATGTATAGACACAGTTAGTCATTTAATAACAGTTCTAGATAAACCAACAATTAACCTGCCATTTAAGGACACACTAATTTGCAGTATAGATACACTTCAATTAAAATCATCCTCAAATGGTGTTTCTTATTTATGGACTCCGAACAAATGGATCCTCAACAACCAAGTTCCAAATCCACTTGTTTTTCCTAAAAAAAGCACTACCTATATGTTAACAGTTACTGATCATAGCTGCGTATCAAACGATTCAATTCGTGTTAATGTTTTAGATTTTATTACAGTAGACGCTGGACCCAATGTAAATATTTGTTTAGGAGATTCTTTTAAAATGCAAACTACGAGTTATGCACTAAGTTATGTTTGGACACCAGCTTTAACATTAGATGATTCAACAAAAAAGTATCCAATAGCAACACCAACAAAACGAGCAACAACCTACTATGTAAAAGCTAATTTAGGTAAATGTCAAGATAGAGATTCCGTTACAATATTTACTTCACCACACCCTAAAATTACTTTATCACCTGATACATCCATTTGTTTGGGAGATACTGTTAGATTATTTGGAAGTAATTATAATGGTGATGTTTTTAGTTGGTCTCCAACCACTTTTTTATCAGATTCTAACTCTTTGTCACCACTAATAAAACCTACAATTTCTACCACTTATATTTTAACATCAAGCTATTTAACAGGATGCTTGAAACCTAAAAAAGATACCATTAAAATAAATATTGTGCAGCCTTTTACTGTTTTTGCAGGAAGAGATACAAGTGTTGTTTTTGTGCAACCATTACAGCTATCTGCCTTGGTAAAAGATGCATCAGACAAACAGTTTGTCTGGACAAGATTTCCAATACAATTTCCAAATTATTTAAATGATACTTCTAGTCAATATCCAATAGCAACATTGCCACAAAAAGTAGATAGTGTTTATTACATAGTAAAGGCATTTACAAAAGAAAATTGTGTTGCTTTTGATACAGTTAGAATATTGGTTTATAAAGTGCCGCCAGAAATATTTGTTCCAACTGCATTTACTCCAAATGAAGATGGTAAAAATGATATTATTAAACCAATTCCCGTTGGAATTAAATATCTCAACTATTTTAATGTTTATAATCGCTGGGGACAATTATTATTTACAACAAACGAAATGGGACGTGGTTGGGATGGAAAAGTCAATGGCGTTTATCAAAATTCAGCAGCATTTATTTTTACAGTTCAAGGAGTTGATTATTTAGGTAATTCAATATATAAAAAAGGAACTTTTGTATTGATTCGATAAAATCCAAAATACCCAAATCACCTAGTAAAAATCAGAACAACAATTAAAAAAAATATATAACTAAAAAAATAGTTGTATAACTAAATAATTAGTTTATATATTTGCATAACTAATAATTTAGTTATGATAAATAAAACACTTACCAAAGCAGAAGAACAGATAATGCAAGCTCTTTGGAAATTAGAGACTGCTTACTTAAAAGATATCATTGAAGCCATACCAGAGCCCAAACCTCACAACAATACAGTCGCCACACTTTTAAAAATCTTGATAGAAAAAGGTTTTGTTGCCAATGAAGTTCATGGCAGAAATCATTATTACTATCCAATAGTTTCCAAACAAGATTACACTAGTGGCAGTATCAATAACATAGTAGAAAATTATTTTGATGGCTCGTTTGCAGATGTTGTTTCATTTATGGTAGATAAAAAGAAACTAAAATTAAAAGATATAGAGCTTTTATTAAATCAACTTAAAACAAAAAAATAATATGCTACCACTAACTTATTTTTTCAAAGTAATTCTTTGTAGTACTGCTTTCTTAGGTTATTATTTAATAGCATTAAGAAACAAAAAATTTCATCAATACAATAGATTCTATTTACTTTTTTCTGTTGCAGCATCTTGGTTAATTCCCTTAATAAAATTTCAAATTGTTACTACAGAAAAAGTGCAGCAACCCATTTATCAGGCTTTCAATTACATTGCTGAAAGCAACGCTGCATTTGAGTTTGAGCCAAATTTAAAAAACGAAGTATCTTTTGATTGGATGCTATTAATTCCAATTGCTTATGTAACTATTGCTGCAATAATATTTATGGTAACTATAGTTTCTATTTCAAAAATATTATCTATCTATAAAAAATATCCTAAGCAAAAAGCAAGCAACATCACGTTCATCAATACACAAGAAAGCAGTACACCATTTTCTTTTTTCAATAATATTTTTTGGAACACAAACATCGATGCAAATACAAATACAGGCAAGCAAATTCTTCAGCACGAATTAACACACGTAAATGAAAAACATAGTTGGGATAAAATTTTTATGCAATCAAATATTGTGTTGGGATGGTTTAATCCTTGCTTTTGGCTAATAAAATCTGAGCTTGAAATAATACACGAATTTATTGCAGATAATAA
>JANYEB010000268.1 GCA_025363355.1 Chitinophagaceae bacterium
TGTTGGAACAGATTATTTTCCTAATGTTAAAGACACTATTCCATTGTATAAAACAATTGATGGAGGTAGAACTTGGGAAGCTGTTAATTACTATGGCAATTATGTAAAAGGATTATGTGCTATTGATATTGTGAAGGAGCAATATATCAATCACGGAAATATTGATTATCGATATCATATTTATGGGGTGGGACGTGTGGGAAGCCCAGCAAATATGATGGTTTCGCACGATGATGGAAGAACGTTTGAGGCAAATAGTTTGAACGAAGATTGCAAAATGTTGTTTGACATTAAAATGTTTAACACTAAAGAAGGGTTTGTTTGTGCAGCAAATAATGAAGACATTACTCAATCAAACGCTTTGATTTTATACACCAAAGATGGTGGTAAAACTTGGGAGAAAAAGTATCAATCAGCACGAGCTTTTGAAACAACTTGGAAGGTATCTTTTCCAACAAGAAAAGTTGGTTATGTTACCATCCAATCTTATAATCCTGATACAACAGTAAAACAACAAAGAGTTGCAAAAACGATTGATGGTGGCAAAACGTGGAAAGAAGTAAATCTTTGTGAAGATGCTTCTGCACGTGAGTTTGGCATTGGTTTCATCAACGAAAAACACGGTTTTGTTGGAGCACTAAATAGTGGCTATGAAACTACTGATGGTGGCGAAAATTGGAGCAAAGTAAATATTGGTAGAGCTGCTAATAAAATAAGAATTTATAATTTTAGTAAGAGTAATTTTAATCTCTATGCAATTGGTGTTGGTGTTTACAAACTTGATATAAAAAAGAAGAATAGGATTCTTTAGTTAATAATATTTTCCCATTAATCAATTTGTTTTTTTGTTTTAACTTCTATCAGTTTTTTAATCTCTATCAATTTTAAATCAATTCCCTTTTTTATAGCATCACTTGATGGTTGAATTTCAATATCAGGCATTATGCCTCTTCCTTTTGGTCTATTTTTATCCATCACTAAACGATAGATTGGTAAGCCTACTTTTATTTTGCTATTTGGTAAAACAATTGTTGGTAAATGCATCGCAGAGTTGCCATAATAACCACCACCTGTTTCTTCTCCAACAAGGGTTACATTGCTTTGCCCTTTTAAAGACGATGCAAACATTGTGGCAGCAGAAAATGTATAGCCACCTTGAATGATATAGATATTGCCATTAAAATGATGCTTTGTTTTTGGTTTGAAATTATATGTTTCAAAAAAGCGATTATGTATTAAACCATCATTAGTTTTTGTAGCAGTTAAATTCATTATAAACCAATAGCCAAACCAATTTTGCATATATTTTTTGTATTCAAATTTCCTGCTTATGGCAACAACTGTATCACCAATTTTATAGTTTGAATTTTTTAAATATTTTGTAAGTAAAGTACTTGTTTCAACATTGCCACCACCATTTTCTCTAAGGTCAATTATAAGATTTGGAATTTGTTTTTCCTTTAATAATTTAAAACTTTGTCTAAAAAAAATTCTTAATTTCCCTTTACTAAAAGTTGCCAATCTTATATATGCAGTATTAATAGTTGTATCAATATTCATTGAACGATAACTTAATAACTGTGCAAGTTTTTTTTGTTTGTTTGAGATCTTTGGGGGTTCTTTTTTTACTATTGTTTTGGTGGAGCCTGTTTTCTTTTTTGTTGTATCAATTTTAGGAGCATAAGCTTTTATAGTGATTAATTTTTCTTGATCTAATGAGTCGATATAACCAATTTTGTAACTACTATCTACACCAAAAATATTTCTGTGCCAAGCAGGGAAATTATTACTCAATATCTGGCTTTTAAAATTCAAAGCATCACCATCTGTTGAAATAAACTGAAAGAATGAATCTAAAATTTGTTTAGGCGTTCTTCCATTGATAGAAGTAATAACAGTGCCTCTTTTTAAAACAGAGTCTTCAAAGTTATACCTTCCTAAAACAACCATACTATCTTTCCAAGTTTTTATAGATAAAGGAAATTGCGGATAACGATGTTTCTCTGCTAAATCTGTAAACTGTTTTGAAAATCTAACAGAAGTATGTCCACATTTTATTCTACTGATGATATATGCTATCTTATTTTTTGCCTGTGTTTCAGTTAAAGAATCTGTAATGCTGTTAAGGGTTTTAGCAAAAAAGTAGTCAATGCTATCTTTGCTTGTGTACCAATATAATGATGGATGATTTACTTCTAAAATTTGCTTCAATAAAACAATATCTTCTTTAATTTTTGTTGCTGCATATTTTTGGTTGAAACTATAATGTTTATTTTTAGTTGCAACGCAGGAAGTAAGTAAAATAGAAAAGATGATAATTCTCCAATTCATACAGCAATAATAGTACTTTGACTCCTTACTTTTGTTCTATGGAAAAATTTGCTGTAATTGTTGCAGGAGGCAGTGGTTTAAGAATGGGGACTGATACACCTAAGCAGTTTTTATTGCTCAATGGCAAACCTGTTTTATGGCACACACTTAATAAATTTTTGAATGCTTATGAAGATTTAAAATGCATTTTAGTTTTGCCCCAAGAATATATTGCAAAAGGGGAGGAGATTAAGGAAATGTTTAAAGTTGATGCCAATAGAATTAGAATTACAATTGGTGGTGCAACAAGATTTCATTCTGTTAAAAATGGTTTGAAATTAGTTGATGAAAATGCGATTGTTTTTGTGCACGATGGAGTAAGATGTTTAGTTGAAGATATTGTGATTAAAAGATGCTATGAACAAGCAGTAGCAATAGGTTCGGCAATTCCTGCAGTTGCGGCAACAGATAGTACTAGAATTGTTGATGGAGTAAATAATAAAGTTGCAGATAGAAACAACATAAGATTTATTCAAACCCCACAAACTTTTCAAGCTAATTTATTGCTTGAGGCTTTTAAACAAGATTTTAATGATGGATTTACTGATGAAGCAACCGTTGTGGAAGCTATGGGAAAACCAGTTTTTTTATGTGATGGTGATTATAATAATATAAAAATAACAAGACCTATTGATTTGTTGGTTGCTGAAAGCATTTTGGCTAGTGGTAAATAGTAAGTGGTAAATGGGTTTAAATCGTATATTTAACCTTGTACTTGTCTTTACTTCTTCGCCCATTTAATCCACCAAGGCAAATTATTAAAGTGCCAGTGAAAGTATGGTTCGTTTACAGCACCAAATTTTTGATAAAATGTTTTCACGCCAGGCAAATCACTTCCTTCAAAATCAAAAATCATATTGGTGGAGGAAAATTCGTTTATAATTCTATCCATTAAAAAATGATTAGCTTCAGTTTTTCTTCCCAATTCAGTAGTGCTATTAGCTATGTTATAAAATCTGTGATTGTCTTTTAATAGCAAAGCAATTGAAAGTAAATTATTTTCACTATTGCTAACTTCTCTAACAATGCAGTTTCCTGTTTGATGAAATAAATTGCAAAGTTTTTTAAAGTTCATAAAGTCTCTTTCACTTGTTCCATTCATTCTGGTTGCATAAATATTTTTATATAGTTCTATAGCGTTATTTATATCTGCATTTTCAACATAAATCAAATTTTCTTTGGCTGCTTTTTTTAGGTTTTGTTTTAGATCAGATTTGTAATTATTATAAATAAACTCGTAATGATTATCTAGATCTAAAACATAGTTTGCTTTCTCAGGTAAATTATTGATCGTATTGTTATCATTCAACATAATATCTCCAAAAGAAACTAACTGTAAAATATGTTCCTCAATTATCTTCCAGTCAATAGAATTGCCAATCCATCCAAGTTGTTGAATAAATGCTGGGGTATAGCTATATGTAATGCCAAATTTCTTTCTGTAACAAATAGGAAAAATAGCTTCATAATCATTTAAAACAATCCCAATCCAGTTATCAGCCATTAAATTTAGATACTCAAACTTAAAATAAATTTTAGCTTTATGAGTATCAACACATTCATTCCATTTATCTGAATTTATCTTGTTAGATGGTATCGTTTGCAGCTTAGTTTGCATTTATTTTTTTAGATGAAAAACAAAAATAAACGTTAATGCAACGCAGAAAAAACTATCTTCGGCACTCAAAATTTTTAATTCGAATTAATTACTACCACAATTTATGAAGAAAATTGCGTGGATTCCTTTGTTAGCACTGTTTTTCGCCTCTTGCACAAAAAGTGGAGTAACAGAGCGATACCTTATTTTAAAATTCAAGTTCGATCCAACTCAAGAAAGGTTGAACGATACTGGTGCGATATCAACTGTTCCTTTAGGAAATGCAGCTTTATCTCCGATTTTTAATGGTATGAGCACACATTATGTTGAGCTATCGCCTGACAGCATAACTCCATTGGGTATGGGAACAATTATATATGTGGGTGCTTTGCACGATTCTGCTATCGATTTTTCTAAATCAGTAATTGCAGGAAACGGCGAAACTTTTTTGCAAATACCTTTAAGTTCATTGAAACCAGGAACGTACAAATGGCTTAGAATGTCGTTGGCTTATCAAAACTATGATGTGCCATATAGAATGGATACTGTGGTAAATGGCGTTTCTTTCAATAGTAATTATATAGGAACAGTAGCTTCTTTCATTGGTTATAATACCTATATAGAGGATTATATGATTAAAACCAAAAAAGTGACTATTAATGGAAAACGCAGACAAGGTTACTGGGGTTTTGAAACAATAGTTGGTTCAAATGGCTACTATTTCCCTGCTGTAACAAGAACTGGTCAAGCACCAGATAGTGCAACAACTGTTGTAAACCCTTTATTTGCAACGAGCCCTGTGCCAAAAGGTTCTTGTGTAGTAACAGCGAACTTTAATCAAACAAAATATTATAAAGATGGAACTTCTACAACTTTTAAAGCTCCTTTAGTGATAACAGGAACCGAAAAAGAAAGTATTATTGTGGAGTGTTCTATGTCAACAAATAAAAGTTTCGAGTGGAGAGAAATTGTGTTTAATGGAATGTGGGATCCTTTAAAAGGAGAGCAGGTAATTGATATGGGGATTAGAGGAATGAAGCCAACAATAAAATAATTTACTTCAATTCTATACCAAATATTTTAAGATTTAGTTATTTATCTACTAGCACTATTGCTAAAATAGGTTATGGCTTTCTTAAACATTTGGTTCTTTATCCAAATTTTAATTTATTTGTGAACTTTTTTTATAAGTCGAGCAGCGTTTTAAAAAATAAGTGCATCAATATATCTTGAAACCCTGTTAGCCTCACCCAACCCTCTTCAAAAGAGAGGGCAAGAAAAGGAAAACAGAACAAAAACACCTAACAAGAAATTTATCGCTATTGATAAACAGGTGTGGTTGATTATTAAATGAGTTAAGCTAATGTATATGTTAAAGAACAAATTTTTACTAGCCTTTTTTGCCTTGGTATTTAGTACTGCCTTAAAAGCACAAACCATAACTATTGATAATGCCCGTTTGGCTTTGCCTGTTGGGCAAACTTATGGTAGTGGTAGCGTAGTTGCCATACCTGTAACTTTAAGCAATGGTTGTTTTGCACAAAACAATGTGTTTACTTGGAAATTGTATAATGCAACAACAAACCTTGCTACTGGCGATAGCGGAAAAATTGTAGCTTTTTACATAACTTATATGAACGTTACCCTGCCTGCTGGCTTGGCAACTGACATTTATAAAGTTGAAGTAAAAGCTAATACAGCCGGTTCTGTAAGTGCAACATCAGCTCCTTTTTTAGTTATGAATGTAGCCTCTCCAGTTATTGCAAGAACAGTTCCTGCTTTTTCTGATTTAATATTAAAGGATGAATATTATTATGGAATTTGCGATGGAATTCCTTTAAATGGGTATGCATTAAACGATAGTAGCACAGTTGGGGGAACAGACAGTATAGAGTTGGTAGATAATTATAGAACAGGAGCAGGAAGTCCTTTTATAACAAAATTTCCACGTGTTAATGGTAAATTTAATTTGGTTTTTAATCCAGTTACAACTTTTGGTAAAAAAAGAGACGCCTACTATACAGCTTTTGTAAAAACTATTTCGCCTTTAAACATTGTATCAACAAAAGCATATCACATTATCAATAGTTCTTGGGATATTAGTACTTATATTGAAGCAAGGTCTACAAACTACTCATGTGCTGGGGATACTATCTCATTGGGCTTTATTGATGATAGAGGTCAATTACCACATATACAACAAAACTTTCCTGGAGCATTAATCAGTATTAACTGGAAAGACCAAACATTTGGAACTTATACACAATGTCAAATTTTGGCTTCAAATAGTAAAATATTGCACAAATATTTAAATGGTTCTTGCACTGCTCCCAATAGTAGTATAGGTTATGATATCACAACGACTGTAACAAATCCATTCAATGTATTTAATGGTCCAGGGTTAACTGGTACTTGTGCTGCTGGTGCAAAAGATGTTCAAACAACCTCTATATTTACAAAACCAGTGGCTATATTTAAAGCTGATACTGTTGTTTGTGCTAATGATACCATTCATTTTCAAAATTTATCAAACCCAGGACAAGGTATAGCAGGTAATAGTGCTAATCCAACTTGTGCTCAATTAGCTAATTATACTTGGATCATTGATAGCAATTTTGCTGCTCCATTATATCAAACACCAAATGGTAAGGTAGAATTGCCAAAAGATACTGCATATTCTTTTAATTCAAATCAACCTGGCTATCACTATGTCTCTTTATATATTAACAACAATTACGGAAATTTTTCTCCTTGCCCTGTTCACGATACTTTGAAAAAGTTTTGCGTAGATACAGCTAAGGTTCGCCCGGATTTTCAATTAGACAGTGCAGGTTCTGGCGTTTTAAAAGATAGCATTGTAGGTTGTGCACCAGTTTTTTGTATTAAAAATGTTACCAAAAGAACATTTTGTGTAGATACTACACAGTTTAATTATTACTGGAGGGTTTTAGATGCAACCTCTCCTGGTCCTAATTATTTAGAAGTTCCACAAAATATAAACTATTCTTTTACATCAGGTAACAAAAGGAGTAAATCGCCTTGTATATCCATTAATAAAACGGGTAAATATTTTATAGAGTTAATGGCAAGTGCATCATGCGATTTAGACAGCACCACTAGAATGCTTAAATACGTTGAAGCCAATGGCGATGCTGGTGTTAATTTCCCTACAGGATCAGATACTTTAAAATATTGTGGTTATACAACTAATTCATCTACGTTAACGATTGATTATAGTCCTACAGCTCCTTTCAATAATGCTATTGGGTTGGTTGATTCTGTTCATTATACTTATCAAGCAAGTACAGCTGGTGCATTAAGTTTTGGTTGGGCTGTAACAAAAAATGGCGGCTCTGCTGTTTATGGAACAGACTATTCATTTGCTGGTAGTATAACAGATTCTGCTCTTCAATATCCAAAAATTACATTTAAAAAACCCGGTCTATATAAAGTAAGAGTTACGTTTAGCAATAATTGTCAGCCAAAAACTGCTGTACAATATGTAGCATTTAGAGAACCGATTAATGTTAGTTCTGGTTTAGCTACTGGTTTAACAGATTCAATTTGTCATACAACTACTACTTTTCAAATCACTGGTGCTTCTGCATCAACACAAGTTACAAATTCAACATCAGGTGTTGGTGAACTTTTTTGGACAACAAGTGGCGATGGAACTTTTAACCCACAATCAGGAACTCCAGGAACACCTAATATATTTAGCCCTGTTTATACTCCCGGACCAAATGATTTAACAAACTCTTGTAATCTTGGTGCAACAATAACACTAACACTTACTGCATTAGCTGTCCAACCCTCAAGTTGTGCTGTGGTTAGTAGCCCAAGAAATTTATTTATTCGTCCTTGCGTAATAGTTTCAGATACTACATTTAATTCTTGTTCCGGTTCTGCTGTCAATTACAAAATCACAAAACCAGGATTGATAAATTCTACATTTACTTGGACTAGTAATGTTCTAGGTGGTGTTGTAAACGGTGGAACAAACCCTAGTGGTGGTACTATTATTACTGATGTGTTAACAGGTAATGGGTATATTCAATATACATTGACACCTAATAAAGATGGCTGTGTTGGTAATTCTTTTACTGTAACGGATACAGTTAGACCGGTACCAAGTTCACCAATAATAACTTTGATATATCCAAGTAATGCTTTCCACAGTATGTGTAGTGCTGATACTGATAGTTTGCAAATCACAAGTGGTGTATCAACAGATTTATTTAGTTGGACTTCTTACACAAAACAAGGTAAGATAATTGGTAACTCAAATGGTGTGAATCAGCCAGGAGTTATTAATGATCAATTATTTAATTCTAGTTCACCCTCAATTACAGATACCGTTATATATGTTGTAAAAGTAACATCTAAATATGGTTGTAAAGGAGCTGCTGATAGTAATTTTGTTGTTGTTACTCCTGGGCCTAATGTTGCAACAATTTATGGTTCAAGCCCAAGATATACTTGTAACAAATCTTGTGATACAATAAGACATAGTAAACCGGGTTTAGTAGGTACAGGAACCTTTAGCATAGTGTCTTCGAACCCAAATACTCCAACATTTACAAATTTAAACGACTCTGTAACTGTTGTGTGTGATATGGTAGCTGGAGGAGGTTATGTTTACAGATGGACAATTGCACCTACTTTAGCAGGATGTTCATCAACTTCTGCCGATGTTGATGTTCAAATATTTGATACTTTACCAACACCATTTGCAGGATTGGATACATCTGTTTGTGATGTAACTGGAACTCTGCAAAGAACTGCTAAATTCAAAGGCACAATATCAAGACCAATATTTAGCTATGAATATGTGCAATGGAATGGTGGTAATATCTTTAATTCAAATTACACTTTCAACTACACTAATCCAGGGATTTATCCTTTAATATTTAGAACTAGTAATCAGGGGGTATGTCCAGATAAAACAGATACTGTCTTGCTTCGTGCTTATTCTAAACCATCTGGTGGTTCATTAAGTTGGGATCCAATACAACCTAGCTATTGTCAAGGAACTACAGTAACTATTAAGGCTAATTACGATAAAACAAAAGGAGATGTTGGAAGTTGGCAAAAAGCTCTCACACCTTTTACTGGATATACAATTACACCAGCTACATCGGACTCATTAGTTTATACACTATTACAACCTACAGGGTTCTCTGCATATATATATTCTAAAGGATGGAACTATGGTTGTAGAGATTCTTCTCAAACTTCAGGAGTCAATTTTCTTGTGGACAGTCCATCTGTTGCAGGAGTAGCTCATGCAACAGATACAATAGTCTGTACTCCAGGATCGGTTGTTTATCTTTCTCTTACTGGGTCTCGTGGTACATCTAATCCTCGTTGGATTGTGAGCACAAGCTCTCAAAATGGACCTTATTCTGCAGCAGGTGTTGGATCTTTCTCTTTCTTCCCAGTTACTATAAATCAAACAAGTTGGTTTAGAGCTCTAGTGCAAAATGGAAATTGTAATCCAGATACATCTGCACCTATCAGAATTTTCTTGCCAACTGGAGCCGATGTAGCAAAAACTGGAAATGATACAGCTGTCTGCCAAGCTCAAACGTTCCTTTTGCAGGGAAATACGCCTGTAGTTGGTAATGGTTATTGGGAAGCAATGGTTTATCAAACTCCTCCACCTGTTCCTGGTGCTTACACTTTTGATCTTTCTAATAATTATCAAACAACTACAAATCCTGTTTTAGCAAATATTTCTGCTTCTGGAACTTACATATTTGTTTGGAAAGTTAAGAATTTGAATTGTGATGCTACATCTGATACTATTACAATTAAAAACACAGCACCAATCAACGGTAACACTATTAATACTACTGCAGATACTGTTTGTAGCGGAACTAAAGTAAGTGTAACTGGAAATGCGGTATCTGTTAGTGGAAGTACTTTTGTAAACTCGTGGGAATATTCTTACAATAGTGGAACAAGTTGGAATTTAGGTTCAACTGCTCCTAATATTTACACTTTCACTACATCAACTGATGTTTGGGTTCGTAGAGTTGTAAAAGCTGATTCTTGCTATGATTACAGTAATATTATCAAATTTATTGTTCAACCGAAAATTGCCAACAATACAATTACTCCTGCTGCAAATGCAACTTGTATAAACACACCAGTGCCAAACTTTGCTGGTAGTTTACCAACAGGTGGTAGTGGAACTTATAATTATGTTTGGAATTATGGAAATTCTACAGACACATCTAATCATATTTGGACTAATCCAGGAGTTTCAACTCAGAATTATAATCCAGGATTTAATCTAACAGATACTTTACATTTCCGTCGTATTGTTACATCAGGAAAATGTACAGATACAAGTGCTGTAGCAACAGTGTTTGTTTATCCAGATGCTAAAGCGGACTTCACTTCTAATATTTATACTAGGTGTCCAACTTTCTTATTGGGTAATTATATTACTAATAATGTTCAACCTTTCACTAGTTACGATTGGTATGTAACCTATCACGGCGTTAGAACTTTCTTAGCTAATAGTACAAGCTTCCCAGGCTATTCAATTACGGGAGGTCCAGATAGTGCGATGATCACACTTATTGCAACCAGTTTACATAACCCTGTTTGCAAAACAGATAGTATCAGCAGGATGTTCTATACTTCTGCAACGCCTGTAGCAGCGTTTAATGTATCCACACATATAGCTTGTGCTAATAATACTGGTCTTAGTACAACTAGTGTTGTATTTACAAATGCAACTTTGAATAAAAATTTATTTACTTACCAATGGCAATGGGGTAATGGTTCTCAAAGTAGTATTATAGACCCACTTGCAGGTGGTGAAGTATATCCGCCAAGTACAACCGGCAGCGATAGTATTGTTACCGCTACTTTATTAGCAATCTCTCAGACCTGTGGTACCAGTCTTGCAAGTGATACAATTAGAATTAGAACAAGACCACACGTGAACTTTAACTTAACACCGTCTTATCAATGTTCGGGTGGATTAATAACGTTTACAAATCAAACAGTAGGTAGTCCTAATCTTACTTGGAACTGGATTTATGATGATGCAACTGCGAATGCAACAACACAAAATACAACACATATTTATAATGATACTGTACTTACTACACATACACCTAAGTTAATTGCAAGTAATGAATGTGCTAGTGATTCTGCTACCAATAGTGTGGTAATTGCAGCAAATACAGTTACCTTAAATATTTCTGTAAAAGGTTCTGATAAATATAAATGTTTACCAGATACTGTTACCTTCTATACAAATAGTTCGGGTGGAACAAATTATACTTGGGATTTTGGTGATGGTAGTGGATTTAATCCATCTACAAATGGAAAAGATTCTATTACATATATCTATACTAAGTCAGGTAAGTTTGTAGTATCGCTAACTGGTAGCACCACTTGTGGAAGTGTTGTTAAAACAGATACTGCATTTGCTTATGGAACCCCAATTGTTGCGTTCTCAATAAGTCCTAATACTACTGTTTGTAAAGGTGACACTGTAAGATTTACAAATCTTACAGATACTGCAACAAGCTATATTTGGAATTTTGGAAATGGTTTTGGGGGTGGTGTTAATCCAACAAGAACCTATGGAGCAAGTGGTAATTATTCCATACAATTGGAGGCAAAAAGATCGCACCCATTACCTTTAGGAGGAAATTTACAATGTTCTGCTAAATCTAGTATTCAAACTATCACTATTAGAGATACAATGCCAGCTAGCTTTACAATTACACCACTTGGTGCTAGTTGTTTACCTTTTGATGTTCAATTTAATAATACTACTAATATTACTACTTTACCAATTAGTACAATAAACTGGACATTTGGTGAGCCAGTTGCACAATCAGGAAACCCTGTAATACATAAGTATAATCAATTGGGTCAGTACAATGTTAACTTAACTGTAACTAATGCTGGAAACTGTACTTATATCGATAGCCAAAAAGTAACAGTCGCTGGTCCTATAGGTACTTGGATTCACGATACAGGTTATGTATGTGGTAATACGCCAGTTAATTTCCAAATAAATGCTAGCTCAACAGATAGTGTAACTATTAATTATGGAGATGCAACACCAGTTGTTACAGTTCCATTCTCTACATTCCCTAATCCATTTCCACACGTTTATACAAGTGGTGGTAATTATACACCAACTGTAACACTAAAATCTGTAAATGGTTGTTCTTACTTTATTGGAGCTGTTGGAACAATTAGGGTTGATTATGTAAAAGCTGGATATACTGTAAATACTCCGATACAAAATTGTGGTAACACAGTTCAAGGCTTTACCAATAAAACAACAATGGATCAAAGCCCTGCTTTAGCTGCTTACGTATGGAATATTAATGGAGTTACTTATAATGTGCCTAGCCCAAGTGTAACCTTTAATACCACTGGCGTTTATAATGTTAAAATGCAAGTAACATCTGTAAGTGGTTGTTTTGATTCTGTAACTACTGCACCACTTTATGTAAAAGTAAATAATGTACCAAGTAACTTAAGCATTACCCGTCAAGATACTGCTTGTGTAGGTCAAACAATAAACTATACTGCTTCATTAAGTCCAAGCGAAGATCCAATTACTAATTACAACTGGGGTTTTGGAAATGGTACAACTGGAGGTGGTGTAAGTTCTCAAACAATTTATAATAGTACAGGAGTTTATTTTGATACACTAACTGTAGTAACCTCAAATGGCTGTAGTAATAAACTTGTAACAGGACCACTTGTTATCAACGGTTCGCCAGTTGTTTCTATAAATCCTAGTATCGATACTACAATTTGTTCTGGTGCTTCAATTAATTTAAGTGCATTTAGCAGTGGTGCTACACCAATTGCAACATACTCTTGGTATCCACCAATTGGTTTAAATGCAACAACTGGTGCTAATGTTGTAGCTACACCATCTAATCTTACTAAGTATATTGTTACTGGAGTAAGTTCAAAAGGTTGTTCAGATACAGCTAGTATTAATATTGATGTAGTTCAACCATATACAGTAAGTGTTATCAGTTCTACTACCCCACACGATAGTATTTGTATTGGTGAAAAAATAACTTTATATGCAAGTGGAGCTTCTAGCTACTTATGGTCTCCAGCTGCTGGGTTAGATACAATACGTGGTTCTAAAGTGGTAGCTTCTCCAACTGCAACTACAGTTTATACAGTTGTTGGAACTAATGCAGCAAATTGCTTCTCACCATCTGCAAGTATTTCAGTGGGTGTAGGTGATACAACAAGAATTAGCTTAGGGTTAGATACTGTTTATTTACAAGGAGGAACAACATTGCCACTAACTCCTTCTGTAGTTAATGGACCAATTGCAACTTGGGCTTGGACACCTGCAACTAATTTGAGTTGTGCAGATTGTGGAAACCCAACTGCTACTGTTAAGAGTAATATATGTTATAGTGTAGAAGCGACAAGTATTTATGGCTGTAAAGCTTATGATAGTATTTGCATTATTGCTTTCTGCGAGGCTAGTCAAGTATTTATTCCTAATGCATTTACACCTGATGGTGATGGTGTGAACGACTATTTATGGATTAAAGCACGTGGAATAAAATCTGTTAAGAGCTTTAGAATATTTAATCGTTGGGGTCAGGTTGTGTTTGAAAGAGCAAACTTTACGCCTGTAGATTATGATAAAATTAATGCTTGGGATGGTAGAATAAAAGGAGTTATTGCACCAACAGAAGTATATATTTATACTTGTGAAGTAGTATGTGAAAATGGAACCAAATTTACTTACACAGGTAACGTAGCTGTAATAAAATAATTAACTGATTAGAATCTTAGTTATGAAGAAAATAATAATATCGTTTAGTGTGCTGGTTGCACTATGTAATGTGAGCTTTGCTCAAGACCTTACTTTCTCTCAGTTCTACGAAGCTCCACTATTAAGGAATCCAGCTTTAGCAGGAATATTTAATGGAGATATTAGACTGAAAGGTAATTTTAGAAGCCAATGGGGAAGTGTAAGTGTGCCTTTTCAAACAGGAGCATTTAGTGCAGAGTATAAAATGCCCTTAAACAACTCTATTGGAGATTGGGTAACATTAGGTTTACAAGCTACCAATGATGTAGCTGGTGATATTAAACTTAAAAGAACAGCTTTATTGCCTGTACTTTGTTTTAATAAATCATTGAGCCAAGTAAATGATACTTATTTATCAATTGCTTTTATGGGTGGTCCAGTAAGTACGCAATTCAACCCAACTGAGTTAAAGCTACATGACGCTCAAGTATTAAATAGCACTGGTTATACTTATTGGGATTTAGGAGCTGGTATTACCTATAGCAGCACTTTTGGAGACGATATCAAGTACTATTTTGGAGCTGGAATGTATCACATCAACAATCCTAAACTTAACTATTTTTCAAACAATAGTGAGTTTAGTATTTTAGGCAGAAAATTAACTTTAAATGCTGGTATCACTGCACAAACAAGTGACAACAACAAAATAACTGGTTACGTCGATTATTTTAAACAAGATGGTAACGAACAGTTTTTAGCTGGTATGTTATATGGTGTTGAACTAAGTAGAAGATATGCTGATGACAAAGTTTTAGGCGTAAATTTTGGTAGCTTCTTTAGATGGGGCGATGCTATTATACCTGTTATAAACTTTGATATTTATGATTGGAGTTTTGGTTTAAGTTATGATATTAATATTTCTAAATTAAGTACTTATTCTCAATCTCGTGGAGGAATGGAACTTTCTGCAACTTACAGAGCAAAACTTAATAGAAGAACTGCTGCTGGAGATGCTGTTAGATGCCCAGGTTTCTAGTTGACAAATACATTCTAAAATACTAAAAAGAGGTTGAACTAAAATTTATTTTTAAGTCAGCCTCTTTTTATGTGTCATAAATTTTAGTAAAGTTTATTATTTCTGTCAGAAACCGTTGATTTCTTGACGACAGTAGCTTAATTCTTGACAAGAATAGCCTAGATTCTGACGAAAACTACTCATTTTTTGACAGTAATAGCCCAATTTCTGACGAGAATAGCTCAACTCTTGACAATAGTTGTATAGTTTCTGACTAGAATAGCTTAATTCCTGTCAACTATTCGACACATTATGCAGTTATTTGCTTCCACTATTACCACTTATCTTAGCTTCAATAGTAGTTTTATATCGTTTCACGGCTCTGCTAATGCTTTCAGATAATTCTTTTTGTCCAGATTCACTATTCAAATAAGCTTCTTCTTCAGGATTGCTAATAAAACCTAACTCAACCAAAATTGCTGGCATTGCAACAGCTTGCAAAACCCAAATACCTACAGCTCTTTGTCTTGCATCTCTGCTAACTCTTCCAACTTTAACAAACTCATCCTGTACTGTAAATGCAAGATTTCTGCTTCTCTCTGCATATTGTTGCATTCTTAGTGAAATGGCAATTATTTGGTCCTTATCGTCCGATAAATCTTCTTTTGCAGCACTGTCAGAATAAATAGATTCGTTTTCTCTTAAAGCCCTTTCTTTATCATCATTTTTATCAACCCCCCAAATATAGGTTTCAGTTCCTTTTGCTGGACTAGGTGTAGAATAAGTTTTGTATTGAGGAACTTCTTTAGTCTTCCATTTTTTGCCTTTTTTATATTTCACGGTTTTATAACCAATTAACTCGCTATGCCTATTTGGAGGAGCATCATTGCAGTGAATAGAAATAAACAAATCACCCTTAGCAGCATTAGCTTTGTCAGCCTTAATTCTAACATGATCAAAAACATCAGTAGTCCTTGTCATATAAACCTCAACATCTGGCATTTGTTTTTTTATCTCTGCCTCAAGCTTTAAAGCTACTGCCAGAGAAACATCTTTTTCGTGAGAATATTTACCCGAAGCTCCATAATCGCTACCACCATGTCCTGGATCTATCACTATCTTTCTAACACCTTGCTTTTGTTTGGCAGGTGGAATATTTTTTTTGCTGCCAATAGCAGCCATAAAAATTAGTGATATTGCTGCAAAACCAAACAACACAATTCTCGTTTTATTCATATAAAAAAGTTAAACTATGATTTAAAAAACAGCTGTAAACTACTAGCCTATATTTTTGTAAAATATTTATTTATACTGTGCAACTTAATAACGTAAAATATACATCATCTATTATAGCTATCAGCTGTATGTTTATATTTATTTTGCAAGTAACGAAATCTAATGCACAAACCAAGCCCCTAAAGCAATCATTAACAAAACCTTTAGAAAAAAAGGTACCAGATACTCTTGTAAAACCTCAAGTAAAACTAATTGAGTCTACTAAAGAGGAGATGATACTTTTTAGCGATACATCGCTAAAAAAGATAAACACAAAAACTGTTAATACAATTGATACCTTGCAAGTATCAAAAGATTCATTAGATGCACCTGTTAAATACATAGCCAGAGATTCGGGTGTGTTAATTATATCTACAAAGGAATTTATATTGTATGGAAAAAGTAGTGTAGAACAAAAATCTATGATATTGGATGCTGGTGTTATTAAGTATGATGGAACAAAACAAACACTATTTGCTTATGGTGCAACAGATACTACCAACAATCCTTTAAACAAGACCAAAATGCAGGATGGTCAAAACACAACTTATAGCGATACTGTTGCGTTTAATTTGAAAAGTCAAAAAGGTAGAACTGTAAATACTTTTTATACTGAAGGAGAACTTTTTGTTCAAGCACAAGTATTAAAGAAAATTGATAAAGATGCTTTTTATGGTTGGAAAGGAAGATTCACAACTTGTAATTTAGATGTGCCTCACTTTGCTTTTAGAACCAAAAAATTAAAAATGATTACCAGCAAACTTGCTGTTAGTGGGCCAGCATCGCCAGAGTTTGAAGGTGTGCCAATGCCTATTGGAATTCCTTTTGGAATTTACCCATTAAATCGTGGAAGACATTCGGGTGTTTTAGCTCCACAATTTACAACAAGTGAAGATTATGGAATTGGAATTGAAGGACTAGGCTATTATAAAGTTTTGAATGATAATTTCGATGTAACAATTCTATCAAAAATATATTCTTATGGTGGTTGGAGTTTGAATGTTGCTCCTAAATATATTGTGAGATATAAGTATAGTGGCAGTATGAATATTGCTTTTCAAAACGTTAAATCATTAAATAGATTTTTTACCAAAACAAACCAAGAGTTTACTAGCACTCCATCATTTAATGTAACTTGGAATCATACAAGGGATAATCGTGCTAGACCAGGAACAAGTTTTGGTGCTAATGTTAGTTTTGGAAGCACAAAGTACAATCAAGCTGTTCTTAATAATCCTACCATTAATTATAATAACCATCTTTTTTCTAATATTAATTATACAAAAGATTTTAAAGGTAAAGCAAACCTTAGTTTAAATGCAAGCCATAACCAAAATGCTGTAGATAGATCAGTTAATATTCAGTTGCCTACAATGAGTTTGAATGTTGTAACTTTTTATCCATTTCAAAAGAAAGAAAAAATAGGCAAAGCAAGATGGTACGAAAGTCTTGGTATAGGCTATGGTGGAAGCTTTACAAATAGTGTTGGATTTTATGATTCTGCAATCAATATTAAACACATTATAGATACAATGCAATGGAGTGCTACACACAGTATTCCTATTTCAATTGCATTGCCTGCATTGGGTCCAGTTACCATTTCACCATCAATATCATATAGTGAAGCTTGGTATGATAGAAGCTATGGAAGAGTATGGAATGCTACTACTAAAAAAATTGATTCATCAACTACTAAAGGTTTTGTAAGAAAGCCAAATACTAGTTTTGGATTATCATTAAGCACTAGAATTTTTGGTACATATCTATTCAAACACTCAAAAAATATTCAAGCAATCAGGCACGAAATAAGACCTTCAATTGGTTTCAATTACACACCAAATTTAGAATCTAAATACAATTATACTTTACAGACCGATACCAATAAAAACACGGTTAGAATATCAAAAATTACTGGTCAAATTGCAGGCAATGAAGCATCTTATGGCAATATTAGTTTTGGTTTAGATAATTTGTTTGAAATGAAAGTAAAAGACAAAGCCGATACATCTGCAAAAGCATTTAAAAAAGTAAGATTAATAGATGTACTAAGTATATCAAGTTCATACAATTTAGCAGTAGATAGTTTTGCCTTGCAGCCTTTCTCAATTAGGCTTGCAACAAATTTATTCGAGAAAATTAATATCTCTGCAAGCACTGTTTTAGATCCTTATGATATTGATAACAGAGGGTATAGAAAAAAGACATTAATGTGGCAAGGTGATAAGTTTAAATTAGGAAGAATAACAGGAGGTAATCTTGCCATTAGCACACAATTTAAAAGCAAACCTAAAGACGATAAAAAGGCAGAACAAAAAAATGCTTTGCCCAAAGATCCTTTTATGACAGCAGATGAACAACAAAGGCAGTTAGAGTATGCACGTAGCAACCCAGCTGAGTTTACAGATTTTAACATTCCTTGGTCGCTAAATTTATCTTATTCTTTAAATTTTACACGCCAACCAAAAGCTGATTATAGTGGCTTTGAAACAAGAACAACTAGCAGTTTAAACTTTAATGGCGACTTTAATTTAACACCAAAATGGAAAATAGGAGGTTCGGGTTTCTACAATCCTGCTGCAAGTAAAATAGAACAACTTAGTTTTTTTATTTCAAGAGAAATGCACTGTTGGCAACTGTCAATTAGTGCTACTCCAATAAATTATACACGATCATTTAGTATTTCTATCAGTCCAAAATCTGGCATTTTAAGAGATTTGAAAATTAATCGTGTAAGAACATTTAGTAATTAGAATCTCAAGTTTTTTACCTTTTATAAAATTGTTCATCATCTATTCAAAAAATCATTTCTACACTATTATTTTTACATCATAATTTATAAATAATGAAAAAACAAATCACACTTTCTATTGCTGCACTATTTGCTTTTGTATTAGTGAATGCACAAGCTATAAACCCAGCAAATCGCACAAAAGCTGCATTGAAAATAACAAAACAAGTTAAGCAATCTACAAATGCTAAAACTGAGGTTCCAGGGCAAGGAGATATGACACAAAGAATGGACAACACTACTACATTTTCTTATGATGTATCTGCAACAACTGCACAAGGAGCTACTGCTGAAGTAAAAGTAACTGCTGTTAAAACAGAAGTAGAAATGATGGGACAAGAAATGAGCTACGACTCTCAAAACCCAGAAGATGGAAGCCAAGAAATGGGCGAAGAAGTAAAGGCATTAATGAAAAATACTATTAAAATTACGTTAGATGCAAATGGTGTTATTGCTACAATTAAAGGAAATGAAAAAATTGAAGCTATGAATCAAAAGGGTTTGGGTGGATTAGCAAAAGACGAACTACTTGATGTGTTCTTTAAAATAAGCAAAACAGTGAATCTTAACGATACTTGGGAAGATAAAGTAGATACTAAGGAATCAAAAATTTCAAGTAAATACACTTATAAAAACTTTGAAAATGGTATTGCAACAATTGAGCAAATAAGCACTGTAAACCTTGATCAAAAATTAGAACAAATGGGAATGACAATGTATGCCAAACAAGAGGGCACAATGGTTATAACTTATACTGTAGATGTAAATACTTTGCTTATTAAAAGCAAAACTTCTACTACTGTTTTAAAAGGAACAATTGATGCTGGTGGACGTTCTATGCCAATGTCTAGCTTTGTTCAAGGAACTGAAACATTTCAATAGTTGAACAACCTTATTTTATTAAAGGCTAATGAGTACAAACTTATTAGCCTTTTTTATTTAACATACTCGATCCACTAACTTCGTTCATTAAATATCAAATACAATTTGTCTTCTCCACAACGATATATTGCTCACTTCGATTTAGACTCATTTTTTGTGAGTGTAGAAATGCTGAATAACCCTGATTTATTGGGTAAAGCGGTTATTGTTGGAGGTTCAAAAGATAGAGGTGTAGTAACAACTTGTAGCTATGAAGCCAGAAAATTTGGTGTACATAGTGCAATGCCAATGAAACAAGCAATGGAACTTTGCCCACACGCTATTTTAGTGCAAGGTACACGTGGACAGTATAGTAAATACAGTCGTTGGGTTACAGATATTGTAGCATCCAAAGCACCACTTTTTGAAAAAGCAAGTATCGATGAGTTTTATATAGATTTAACTGGAATGGATAAGTTTTTTGATGTGCTAGAATGGACTAAAGAACTGAGGAAAAAAATTATTGATGAAACTAAACTACCTATCAGTTTTGGACTGGCAACAAACAAAATGATTGCTAAAATTGCAACAGATGAAGCCAAGCCAAATGGCTATTTGTTCATTCCACCAGGAATGGAAAAAGATTTTTTAGCACCATTGCCTGTAAATAAATTCTCTGGTGTTGGAGACTCAACTTTTAACAAATTAAAGTCAATGGGGATTCATTTTATTGGCGATGTATTACAACATTCAGAAGCTGAATTAGAAAGGGTTTTAGGTAAATGGGGTATTGATTTGTATCTTAAAGCACAAGGCATTTCTAATAGTGTTGTTGCAAATTATAGAGAGGCTAAAAGCATCTCAAACGAAAATACTTTTAGTGAAAATATTAGGGATGAGGAAACTCTTTTAATTGAATTGGTAAAGCAAATAGAAAAGGTTGGGTTTGAGTTACGACAAGATAAAATGTTAACGGGTTGCATTGCTGTTAAAATTCGATATCCCGATTTTGAAACCACATCAAAACAAACAACAATAGACTATACTTTTAGTGATGATGTATTGATTAAAGAAGCCAAAATGTTGTTTAAAAAATTGTGGCGAAAAAATCACCCAGTAAGGCTTTTGGGTGTAAGATTAAGTGAATTAAATAACAATACTTTTCAGGGAAGTTTATTTGATGATCACACAGAAAAAACTAAACTCTATAAAGCCATTGACGATGTGAAGAACCGCTTTGGAAAAACTACTTTACAAAAAGCTGTAACTGTTAAGAAGGCTAGTGGTGAGTAGTAAATGGTAGGTAATAACTATTTTCTAACTACTAACTATTCGCTACTCACTACTTACCATTCACCCTCTTCTCCAACTGCTGCAACAAAGCTCTCAAGTCTTTTGGAGGTTCTGCAACTAAATCAATTTTCTTATCCTTCCAGTCAAAAATAAGTTGATGAGCGTGTAACCCAACACGAGATAGGATAGGGGTTTCATCTAAAATATCTTTTGATAATTTGTAACGTTTTTTTATTTGGGAAAGCAAAATAGGTTTGCCATCTCCATATAATTCATCACACACCAATGGGTGTCCAATATGTTTGCTATGAACCCTTATTTGGTGTGTTCTTCCTGTGTGAATTCTAAATCTAATCCAAGTAAAAAGTTTATAATCGTTCAACACTTCATAAGTAGTTAAACAAGCTTTTCCTTTAGGGTTTACAATCATTTCTCCTCTTCTAAAAGAGTGTTCTGCAATAGGGGCATCAATAGTTCCTGTAGCATTGATAGGAGAACCAATAACAAGCCCTAAATAATACTTTTCAATCTTTCTATTCTCAAATAGTTCAGAAATAATTTTGTGGGTTGCTGCATCTTTGGCAAATATAATTACACCACTTGTTTCTTTATCAAGTCTGTGCACAATAAACACTTTGCCAAATTTCTCTTCAAGTATTTGTTTTAACGAGACTTCAAGACCAAATCTATCTGGCACAGAAAATAAACCAGCAGGTTTGTTGATGGCTATAAATTCTTCGTTTTCAAAAATAATATCTAAGTTTTTGTAATGCATATTTGGTGAGTGGTGAATGGTTAGTAGCTAGTGGTAAGTAGCAAGTGGTGAATGGTTGGTAGTAAATATTTTTTAGTTTTTAGGTGCTGTATTATTTGATATAAGTTTTGATAGAATTTTAAATATTGATTCTATTAATGAGTTTGCATTTTCTATTTCTTTACTGCTAATATAATTTAGCATTATTGAAATCTCTGGTTGTGTATCAATTTCAACAGCTGAGCTTCTTGCAATTTCAAAAAACCTTTTCTTTTCAAGAGCAGAGATTCTTGCAGCACCCTCAGCAATATTAATGCTTACAGATATGGCAGCTCTTTTTAGCTGAGATGCTATTACAAATTTTTCCTCTGTTGAAAATAGGTTTGTTATTATATAAATTTCTTTAACAAGCTTTAACGATAGCTGATAAACCTCTAATTTTTTATGCGATAAATCCAACATATATTAATTATAAAAAAATAAATAAACCCACTCACCACTAGCCACTAACTACTAGCCACTGTCGGTTTTATCTTTTTCACAAAACTCTTGTTCATAAATTTCAGCAATCTCACTTCTTTTTCTGTAAGCATTCTCCATTTGCCACGATTCACATTTTTCTTGGTAAGGTTAGCAAACAAAACCCTGTCAAGTTTTTCAACACTATAGCCAAAACTTTCAAATATCCTTCTTACAATTCTGTTTTTACCACTGTGTATTTCAATACCCAAAACCTTTCTATCTTTATCATCAACAAACGATAAAGCATCAGGTTTAACAAATCCATCTTCAAGTGTAATACCATTGTAAATGGCTTCAAAGTCTTTCTTGTTAATGATTTTATCAAGTGTTACTTCGTAAATCTTTTTAATTTCATAAGATGGGTGTGTTAATTTTTGAGACAATTCACCATCATTGGTAAGCAACAAAACACCAGTAGTATTTCTATCCAGTCTTCCCACAGGATAAATTCTTTCAGGCGTTGCACCACGAACTAAATCGAGTACAGTTTTTCTGCCCTTTGGATCTTCAGATGTAGTAATATAATCTTTAGGCTTATTCAATAAAATGTAAACAGCAGTAGTTTTTGCAGATAATTTTTTGCCCTTGTATTTTACTAAATCTTTTTCCGAAACCTTAAAGCCAGGCTCTATAATAACAGTACCATTAACAGTAATAAACGATTGTTTAATTAATTCAGCAGCTTCTCTTCTGCCACAAACACCAGCGTGAGAAATAAATTTATTCAATGGCATTAATTCGCCCGATGGTTCACCTTCAACAAGTTTTTCAACCTTGTTCTTGCCAAACTTTTGTTTAGAATCTATTGTTGAAATACCAACAGATTTTTCATACCTCTTTTGATTCGCCAATCTTCCTGCCTCATTTCTCTCCTTCTTCATTCTGCGTTTCTCTTGCTTAATCAATTCTTTTTTCTTAGCACCCTTGGGCTCTTGGTTCATAAACTTCTCAAAACCCTTCAAATTAGCTTTTGCCATAAAATGTAATATTTGGCAAACTTAACCCATAATTAAACTTTACAGCAATAAAATCACTTACTGTAAAGTGCTTTAACAATAAGAAACTATCAGAAACTCGGGGAGAATTGAGGTAAACTTGGGGGAAATAATCGTAAACTCGGGGAAAATTGAGACAAAAATGGGGAAGATGATTGAAAAATCGGGGAAAATTGCCAATAACTCGGGGAAGATTTAGCCATAAACGGGTAGAAAATAACTTTAAAAAGGAGATTTTGGTTTGTTTGAAATCGTAGTGATGTTAATTGTTTTAAGTATGGTTAAAACTCTTCAATCGATAAACGGAAATAATCACAGCCCATAAACTACCATTCTATATTTTTACAGCGTGCCTTATTTTAATTTAAACGATACTATCAATTTATTAACCAAGCTTACACTAAAACGTGCAGTTAATGCAACAAAAGTGTGGAGCAGTTATCAGTTCAGTAAACTATTAAAAAAGCCCATTCAATGGGGCTATCCCATTTCTATTTCATTTGAGCCAACAACCAGTTGCAATTTGCGTTGCCCCGAGTGTCCAAGTGGTCTCAGAGAATTCACTCGCCCAACAGGAATGTTGCAAAAGAGTTTCTTTCAAGAAACCATTGATGATATTCATAAAGAGTTACTTTATCTTATATTTTATTTTCAAGGAGAGCCATATCTCAACCCCGATTTTTTAGATATGGTAAAGTATGCACACGATAAAGGCATCTATACTGCAACCAGCACCAACGCACATTATTTAACAGATGAAAAAGCCAAGAAAACTGTTGAAAGTGGTTTAGATAGGTTAATTATTAGTGTTGATGGAACTACACAAGATGTGTATCAACAATATCGTGTAGGTGGCAAGCTAGATAAAGTGCTGGAAGGAGCCAGAAATATTGTTAAATGGAAGAAAGAATTAAACAGCAAAACGCCCTTTATATTCTTTCAGTTTTTGGTGGTAAAACCAAATGAACATCAGATTGAAGATATAAAAAAACTAGGTAAAGAAATTGGTGTAGATCAAGTGCGTTTTAAAACAGCACAAGTATATGATTATGATGCAGACCCTAACCAACTAATTCCAACTATTGATAAGTATAGCAGATATAGAAAAGATAAGCAGGGAAACATGCAAATTAAAAGCGGTTTAAACAATCATTGCTGGCGTTTATGGAGTGGCAATGTACTTACTTGGGATGGTTTGGTAGTGCCTTGTTGTTTTGATAAAGATGCAATGCATCAACTAGGAAATTTAAAAACGCAAAGCTTTAAGCAAGTATGGAATAATAGTAACTACCAACAGTTTAGAAAAGAGCTAATGACTAGTAGAAAGAACATTGATATTTGTGCTAATTGCAGTGAAGGATTAAGTGTTTGGGAAGAATAAAAAAATCATATAAATACCTCTTAAAAAAAATATTTATTCAAAAAATTAAAACTCCTTAATTTCACACTTTAAATACTAAAAATTTACATTATGATTAGAAGAATTCTACCCTCTTTATTTACAGTTTTGGGTTTGATTTTAATTAGCAATTATGCTAATGCTCAACTTAACTACACTGTAGCGTTTCCTACAGCAACTTACGCTGCAATTACAGGAACTAGCCCTACTTTAGATTTAGCATATCCACCAGACTTAGCAGCTACCGAAGGTGTTGCTGAAACTGATGAAGGTGCTGCAAATGGTTTAGCATTTCCTTTTCCTGTCAAGTTTAATGGAGTTATATACAATAACTTTAATATTAGTACTAATGGATTCATCTCGCTTGGTGCTGCACTTGATACATTCAACGTGTATTGGGGTAATAACCTAACAAGTGGTCCAATCAATGGAGCTGCAAATAATGGTGTTGCATCTCGTCCAATCATTGCTCCATTATGGGATGATTTAGATATGCAAGCTGCTACTAATATTGTTTACACTACACAAGGAACAGCTCCTAATAGAATATTTGTTGTTCAATGGTCAAATGCAAAATGGAGTTGGCAGGCCACTGCAGCTTCTGTAAGTTTTCAAGTGAAGTTTTACGAAGCAACAAATGTTATTAGATTTCACTACAAGCCTATAAACGCAGGGACTGTTACTAGTGGTGGTGCTTCTGTAGGTTTAGCTGATGGTGCAACAGGATCTGGCAATTTTCTTAGCTTAAGTGCATTAACTACAACTGCCACTAATAGTGCTACAACAGAAACAACAACTATTTCTGCAAAACCAAGTGCTAACCTTGTAATTGATTTTACGCCTATTCCAACACCAGCTATTGATGCTGCAGTAAAATTAATTGCTGCCCCAACTTTAGCAACTTGCCACTCTACATTGCAAACGTTTAAATATCAAATTAGAAATGCTGGTACTACACCTATAGCTCCAGGAACAGCAGCTGTTAATGTAACAGCAACTGGTGCTAATCCTGCAACATACAGTGGTTCTAATTCTAAAACCCTTGCGTTTAACGAGTATGATACTGTTACCATCAGTACAGTTAGTTTAAATAACCCAGGTGCAACTGTTATAACGGGTATAGTAGCATTAACTGGTGATACTAGAGCTGCAAATGATACTGCAAAACGTACCAATAGTACTGCTACAACATTAAGCACTTTCCCAATTGTTGATAGTGGTAATTTAGCAGCATTCAATTGGATAAACTTTTACTATGGTAGTAATAATGGTTGGAGAGCAGCGTCTGCTTCATACACAAACTCAGCATTAAGTGATTCATTAAGATCGCATTCTGGTAGCACTTTTTACTATTTCAACCCAATTTCTTCTGCAGCTTTATCTAATTCAATTTTATATACACAATGTTTAGCATTGCCAAATAGTCCAGGTGCAAATTATTTCTGTACTTTTTGGATGAGTCATGATAGCAGTAGACCAAATTCTTCTGGTTTTGGTTCTGATAGCTTGTTCATCTCTGTATCTACTGATAAAGGTGCTACTTGGACTAGATTAGCTGGTTTTGATAGAATTAGAGCTGGATTTACAGCCCCCGCTTATGCAAAAGATTCTGTTAATTTATCAGCGTATGCTGGTCAAACAATTCATCTCGGCTTAGAGGGTGTTGGTAACTATGGTAACGTATTTGGTATTGATGATATCACTATCAATGCAAACTTTCCATTACCTGTTTCATTAACAGCATTCTCTGGAACTCGTGAGGGAACAAAGAATATACTTTCTTGGTCTACTTCAACTGAGGTTAATAACAAGGGATTTGAATTGCAACGTAGTGTAAACGGTAAAGATTTTAGTGATATTGCTTTTGTAAATTCAAAAGCTGCCAATGGTGCTAGTTCATCTGTTATTAATTATTCTTTCACAGATGAAAAACCTTTAATATCAACAAACTACTATCGTTTAAATCAATTAGACAAGGATGGCAAATCAACTTTATCTAACATAGTTGTATTGAAATCTGCACAAATCAAAGCAGAAATTAGCAGAGTTTACCCTAATCCAGTTCAAGACAAATTAAACATTGTTCTTAATACAATTGGTACAGAGAAAGTAACTGTAAGCATCACTGATTTAGCTGGAAGAATTATCTCTACCAAATCAATAGAAACATTACAAGGTGATAACAATATCTCATTTAATACAGCTGCTCTTGCAAAAGGAACTTACTTAATTAAAGTAAATTCTTCTAGCAACAGCGAGTTAGCTACACAAAAATTTGTAAAACCTTAAGGTTTTACAAATTTTTGT
>JANYEB010000008.1 GCA_025363355.1 Chitinophagaceae bacterium
ACATAATATGTTCCAGTAGTAGATGGAGTGAATGTAGCTGTTTGATAGATAGCAGCTCTATTGGTTAATCCTGCAGCATCGTAAATCTTATTAGCACTAATTTTAATTGCTGGTGTTTGAGAAGTACCATAATATACTTGCAAATTTTCCCCAGCATTAGTTACAGTACCAACAAGGAAACTTAAAGTATAGCTTTGACCGCCTGTTAAAATAACACCTGGCATATATGCCCAATCATTTGCAGCAATAGTTGTAGTAGTTGTATTAGCTAAATATTTTAAAGCTCTTGGATTTGACATTCCAGAAACTCTACTATCTATATTGCTAGAAACCCAAGTTATACCATCACCATTAACATCACTATTAGGGTCATTAGGAGCACCTCCCCAACAAGTTGGTAAAGCCGATGTTGTGGTAGCATCAAAATTTTGAGAGAATGGAAGATTTCCTGCACCGCAAGTAGTGGTAACACTACCAGTTACATAACTACTATTGCAACCATTGTTACTTCTTATTCTATAATAATAAGTAGTGTTAAAGTTCAAGCCAGAAACGCTTTGAGATAGTTGTGTTGTGCTAAAAGGAGAACCAGATACTGGAGATGCATAAGCAGCATCAGTAGTAACTTCCAATGAATAGCTTAAACTGTTTGCTCCGCCACCTGCTGGAATTGACCAACCAAAGTTAACAGAGTTACCACTACTATTACCAACAGGTGTTGCTGTAACAGAAGTCGGAACTCCTGAGCAAGTAGTAAAGTTATAAACTAAAGGAGAGGTTGTGTTATACAATGGACCACCAGTACAACCCCCACCATTGTATGAGAATATAGTTACTGTATATGCAGTATTAGCAGTTAAACCAGTAAGTGCTACACTGTTTGAAGCAGAAACTTGTTGAATTGTTCCACCAAAACCTGCACCAGCAGTATAAGTTGTTCCATTTAATGGAGCTGATGACAACGCACTTGTGCTGTAAACAACTACATAACCACTTGGGCTGCCTGTTGCAGCAGTAAATGTTGCAGTTAAACTAGATGAAGTAGTTGATGAAGCATTAAAACTTGTTGCTTGTGCACTAGGAGAACTACAAGGATTTGCAGCAACAACTGTAAAACTACCAGCATTAATACTATTTCCACAAGCATCAGTTATTAATATATTACCAGTAGTTGCACCACTAGGCACAGTTGCAATAATTTCTGAAGAATTAGTTACACTGTATGATGATGCAGTACCATTAAATGTAACTGCGGTTGCACCAGTTAAGTTCGTTCCTGTTATTGTAACTTGATCTCCTACAGAACCAGATGCTATTGATTTTGATACATAAGTGCCAGCAGCAAGACGGTTTAAACTTGATGCACTGCTTGCAGATCCACTTGCATTTGTTACACTTACTGTACTATTAGATCCACTAGCAGAACTAGCAACAACAGCGGTTAATTGACTTGTGCTAACTACATTAAACGAAGATGCATTTAAGCCAGCAAGTGAAACTGAGGTTGCTCCAGTAAAGTCAGCACCGTTTATAGTTATAGTTGTCCCTGGGCAAGCTAGGCTTGGTGTGAAACTGCTAATTTTTGGTGTATAGACAATTTCATCAGCTCCAATATCTGGATAGTTTGTACTTCTTAAAGTTCCATCAATATCAGTGGTAACAGCAGCTAAAGGTGTACCTGCATTATTTATAGCAGCATTAGCAGCGACTATTTGTAAATGTCCATCTGTTGATGAAACCAAACTAGAATTTACTAAAACAGAATTAGCATCTTTACCAGTTTGTGCTTGAAAGCCAGCTACTGTTGAAGCTGCTACTTGACTTGAGGTATAAACGTTTACATTCGCTAAGTGAGAATAGTATGCATTGTTGTCACAATTGCTCAATACTGTAACGTTCGTTAGACAAGCAAATGCATAAGCATTACCACCACCATTCTGAGTGTTTCTAAAAATATTATTTCTAACATCAACTGCATTTACAGTTGTAATTGTAACAATACCCATACAAGCACTAACAGCAGTTGAGTTTGTCATCCCAGTTGTTAGATTAAAAGTGTTGTTATAAATTTTATAACCAGCTCCAGCATCAATCCTTAATGCATAAATAGTAAAACTATTAGAAATACCAACAGCCCAGATATCATTAAAAAAATTGTTGTAAAGGGCAATATTAGCTGTAGCAGAAGATGATTCTAAATGAACTCCTCTAATATTGCTAGATCCTCTTTGATATAATTTTGCAATATTGTTATTGTATATATTACCATTGGTACAATTATTTAAAACATCAATAGCTTTAAGTGAAGATGCACTTGCAGCTGTATTGCTAATACTAAAATAATTGTTGTATACATTGAAGCCAGTTTGATTGGAAATGTAAAAACCAGTAAGTTGAACGCTATCTACTGTATTAGAATTTAACACAAGGCTATTATCAAGGGCAGAAGCTCCTTGTATTAATATACCATAGTTAGTTCTACCAATTGTATTATTTGTGAAACTATTGTTGCTGTTTGCAGCAGGTGCAGAACCACCACCAATAGAAGCACTGGTACCACTATAAATGGTGATAAAATTATTTACAACAGAAGATTGTCTTAAATCACAATTTTTAATGGTATTGTTTGTTGCACCATTACCAGTTAAAGATCCAAGCCAAACACCAACAACTGAAGTTCCAGTTGAGGAGTTTTTTATTGATAAATCTTTTGTTGTTCCACCAATAGTATTACTACCATCAATTGTTACATTATCAGCACCAACTAATTTAATTAAAGCACCATTAAAGCTACCACCAATTGTAGCAGTAACACTGGCAGCTGGTTTAATAAGTACTGAGGTGTATGATGCAGAACCTGTACCACTAGAAACAAGTGAATCCATTCCTGGTTCTGTTGTACTAGCAGTAACGCTTAGTGAAATAACACCAGTGTGTGTTCCAGCATTAATAGCATTGAAAGCACTCCTCAGTGTGGTGTAAGTAGCACTAGTTGTTCCACCCGAAGCAGTAACATCTATTTGTGCTTTTGCAGAAAAAGAGAGAACCATAATTAAAAGAAGTGAAGTGATTCTTTTAAAAAGAGATAATCTCGACTTTCGTTTTAAGAAAGTTTGGTTCACAACAAGGCTAGAATTTGAACCTGTCAAATCCTCCAAAATCCCAAGAAAATTGTAGTTTGTTTTTCTCATAAAAATTACAGATTGGTTTTGTGAAATAATAAAAAAATATTAGTAATGAAAAGAAAAATTTTTGCGTTTATTTTTAAAAATATCGAGAACAATAAATTCAAAAAAAAAACGTTCGACGTGCAAATTATGAGTTTTGCTGCAAAAAAAAAATATTTTTTAACAAAATTTTTTATTTTTTTTTCGTAGTATATGTTGCAATATTTTCATTAGTTTGCGAAACAATAAATAAAACTAAAATAAATTTTATGAGAAAATTGTTTACTTCATTATTTTTCTTGCTTTGTTTTTTCTTTACAAGTAGGGCACAATTTTTCAACTACCTTGCTAAAAATGCCAGTTTAATTACTACAAATTCATACACCGACTTAGGAACTAGCGGCACAAAAATTACCACTAACTTTAAGGGTCAACCAATGACCTATGACAACGACAATTCATCTATTCAAAATATTGGATTTCCGTTTTCATTTGCTGGCAACAGTTTTACACAATTTGTATTAAACACAAATGGATTCATTAGGCTAGGTAACGACACAACTGCAATAGCAGAGTCTTTTGATGTATTGTTTAGCACAAGTGCTTCTGCAACAAATATTATTTATCCTTTTAATATTGACTTACAACCAACAGGCAATTCAGAATATAGGGTTTTTACTACTGGTGCAGTTGGCTCTAGAACTTGTACAATTCAATTTAAGGCTGTTGCAGATAGTGGATGCCCAGTAAATTGTACACCTGCATCTCAAATACAATATGATGCAATCGAATTTCAAATTGTGTTATTTGAAGGGTCAAATAATGTTGATTTTATTTTTGGCAATTTTACTGCAAATTTAAATGCATCAGGATTTATTCCTGCCAATTGTGGGTTAAAAGCAGGAGATGCTGATCATTCAATTAATGCTACCAAATCATCTCAAACTCCATATACTGGAACTCAGTTTATTGAAGGAGGATACACCGGCAATAGATTCAATACTAGAAATAATTTTCTTCCATCTGCTGGATTCACTATCAGGTTTACCCCAATTGCAGTGTTTGCGAATAATGTAGCTCTTCAAACACTGTACACGCTTGGCACAATTCCTAAATTACTTGATCATACTGTAAAAGTTTATGTTCAAAATATGGGGACATCTAACTTAACTAATTTTCCAGTTACTTTAGAAGTTACGGGTGCAAATACTTTTCCAAATACACAAACAATAGCTAATTTTCCTTCTGGTGCAAAACAGTTAATTACTTTCAATTCTTTTTCTCCTGCAAATACAGGTACAAATAATATTAAAGTATTTATTCCATCAGATGATGATACATCTAATAATACCAAAAAAATCACCCAAACTGTTTCTAATACAACATTTGGTTATGGCTATGGCACGGGTATAAACGGCACTTTGGGTCAGTCTACAAATTCAATAGATTTAGCTATTAGAGTAAGAAATCCAATAGCAAATACGATCACTGGTTTAACTTTATACTTTGATACAATTCGTTCATACACTGTTAAAGTATTAGGTGTATCAGCAGACACTCCCAAAACAACAATTTACTCTTTTCCTGGAACCAAAACATCAGCAGTTGGTGCTAATGTGCTTACACCTCCAAACCCAATAAATGTAACTGGCGATTTCTTTGTTATCGTGAGCCAACCAAGCGTTACAACTAGTTATCGTTATGCTTATCAAACAGAGGATCCCATTAGAGATAAAACTTTTTATTTCAGAAGCCCTTCTGCTAACACAAGTAAATGGAATGATTTTTCTCCACTTAATCCATATAGATTATTGTTAGATGCAACTATGGGTACAACCTACACCCCTATTGTGTTGTCAAGCTTTACTGGTTATAAAGAGAGTAATAAAAATATCTTAAATTGGGAAACTGCTACAGAGCAAAATAATACAGGATTCGAAATACAAAAAAGTACCGATGGTGTTGAGTTTAAGAAAATTGGATTTGTTTTATCAAAGGCTGAAAATGGCACAAGCAATTATGAAATAAAATACAATTTCACTGATGCTTTACCTGCTACTGGCACTAATTATTACAGACTACGCCAATTAGATAAAGATGGTAAAGAGTTTATTTCTAATGTTGTTGTATTAAAAAGCAATGTTAAACTTGCAGAGATTGTTAGCTTATATCCCAACCCTGTTAAAGACAATTTGAATGTATCTGTTAATAGTTCAATAACAGATAAAGTTTCTTTGGTTATTACAGATATTTCTGGCAAAACTGTTATTCAACAAAACTATCCACTAAACAATGGCACTAATAATATTCAAGTTAAGACTGCAACTTTAGTTGCTGGAACTTATTTGGTTAAAATTACTGGTAGCGATAATAAAGAAATAACTACAGAGCGATTTATCAAAAAATAATATTATTAGAAAATATAAATAAAAGAGGGCATTTTCAATTAGTGAAAGTACCCTCTTTTTTATTACACACTCACCAAATTAAAACAACATAACTTCTTACATCCAACCTCTAACTTTAGCAATAGCAGCAGTTCTTGAAGCAACATCTAACTTAATATAAATATTGCTAATGTGTGTTTTAATTGTGTTTACAGAAACAAACAAACTCTCTGCCATTTGCATATTGGTTTTGCCCTCGTAAATAGCAACTAAAACATCAAACTCCCTTTCACTAATTTGCGATAAAATATGCTTGTTAATATTGGTTAAAGAAAGCATTGGTTTATTGCTTTCTCGCATCGAAAAATTATAGAGTGCAATTTCTAATCCAGCTAATAAATCCTTTTCTTCAAATGGTTTTACAATATATCCTGCAGGCTGTATTTTTTTTGCCCTATCAAGCATACTTTTATCTGCGTGAGATGTCAAAAAAACAATGGGCAAATGATATTGTTGATTAATAAACTCAGCTATATCAATACCATCTTTTTCATCATTTAAATTAATGTCAAGCAATACCGCTTCGGGTGTATTTATTTTTAGTTGACGAATAGCATCTGCATAAGTATGTGCAATAGCAGTGACAGCAAAGTCAATGTTATTAAGTGTTTGCTCTATATCCATCGCAATTAATGGCTCGTCTTCAACAACCAAAATTCTTATTTCATTCATACAATTTGCTTCTTGTTTATAGTTTCTCGTTAGTAAACATCTATGATAATTACACTAGTTTATACTTATTAATTAATAATTCAATATTAGTTCCATTATCACTTTCGATATTCATTGTTGCATTTAGTTTTTGCAAAAAAGATTGAATCAATTTATACCCCATTGATGCAGATTTTGAAAGGTCTTTATCCTTAGGTATTCCTACGCCATTGTCTTTAACTCTTAGCAATAACTTGTTATTTTGGGTTATCAAATCAACTTGCAAAATTCCTGCATCTCTACCTTCAAAAGCATACTTTAAAGCATTGCTGATAAGTTCGTTCAAAATTAACCCCAATGGAATAACAGTATCAACGTCCAATTCAAGTTTTTCTATATTAGTTTTTAGTGTGATTTTGTTTGGCTGAATATTATAGGATGCAAATAATCCTTGTGTTAATTTCTCAATATATTCTTGCAAATCAATACCCATTAAATTATCATCTCTGTATAAGTTTTGATGAATGAGTGCCATAGTTTTTACACGGTTTCTTCCTTCGTTTAAAGCTTGCAAAGCCTTTTCATCACTAATGTTTTTGCTTTGCAGATTTAATAAACTACTAATCACTTGTAAATTATTTTTTACACGATGATGAATCTCTTTTAACATAACTTCTTTCTCTTTTAATGAGTGAGAGATGATAGTATTTTTCTCTTCAAGTTGTTTACTTGTTTTCTGCTTATTTCTATACAAGTACAAAACACCAATTGCAATAACTGAAATAAAGATCAAGCCTAAAGTATTAAACAGAATAGTTCTTTTCTTTTCTTTTATCTGCAGGTCTTTCAAAGAATTTTCTTTGTTAAGAATTGTTACTTGCTGTTGCTGTTGTGTAAGATTAGCATTTGACAATAACAACGATTGTTGCTTCTCTTTAATTGATAAATCCTTTAATTCTCCTTCTTTATTTAACAAACTAATTGACTGTTCGTTTTGTTTGTTTTGAAGTTGAGATAATAATAAAGATTGTTGTTTTTCTTTAATAGATAAACCTTTTAATTGATTGTCTTTATTCAACAAAATAATTTCTTGTTCTTTCTCTTTGGTTTTATATTTTGTAGAAAGTTCATTTACATTTTTGGTATTAGATTCAGTGTATTGAGAATCTGCAATCACTCTGTAATCTTTATAATATTTTAAAGCAAGATTGTAATTATTTATGCCTATATAGGCATCAGATAAATATTGATTAACAGCACCAGAAAACTCTAATGGGCTTTTTTTGTATTTCATTTTAGAGGCATCAGTTAAAACACTAACTGCTTGTTCATATTTCTGAATCCCAACAGCAGCAATACCTAAGCCCAATACCACCAAAGGATATTCTTCATTTGATTTAAATTCTTTATCATCAATTAATGAATTGAAAATTTCATAAGATTCGTTATAACGTTTAACATCGTTTAATAACAGCCCTGCATTTAACTTTATAACTGTATGTCTTTTTTTATCGTTCAATTTCAAAGCAATTGGTGCAGCTTTTTGATAGTAATCTACAGCCTTAGTATAATCTTTTTTGTTTCTGTATGTTAAAGCCAAATTCATCATTACATTACATACATTATCTTCATCTTTTAATTGTTCATATAAGTGATTTGCTTTGTTAAATGTTTCTATGGCATTATCCCAATCATTCATTCTTCTATATACTAGTCCAAGACCATTATAGCTCATTGCCAAATCTTCTTTCGATGGCAATTGCTTTCGAATTTCCAATGCCTTTAAATTATAAAAAACACTACTATCTAATAAATTTTTATATCGATAAGTAATAGCCAAATCGTGATAGATATTTGCTAAGAAAGCAACATCATTAATTGCTTTACTGCTTGCAATTGCTTTTCTAAAAAATAAAATTGAGCTCGTAAAATCATCATTAAAATCATAACAAACTCCAAGTGTTCTGTATGCAGATTCTTTTAAATAATTATTGTTTAGTTTTTCAGAAATTTCCTTTGCTTTCAATCCATATAAGATAGCTTGATCATTTTTTTCTTCTCTTAAAATGTATCCTAAGCTACTTAATGCATCTGCCTTTAAGCTATCATTTTTTGTTGATGTTATGATTTTCAATAACTGTCTTTCATCTTGGGCAAAACACTGATGATAACTACTTATATAGAAGGAGAAAATAAATAGCAAGAAATATTTGTAGTTAATGTTCTTAAGCAAAAACATAAGCTCAGTTTGGTGCTGAAAGTTGAGAGATTATTTTGTTACTGCAAAATATTAATTAAAAGCCAGTTTATAAAATTGGCTTAAGTCACCCAATTGGGTGATTTTGTATAGCTTGATTTTAATTCATACTTATGGGTGAACGTGAGCAGCAGCAATAGTTTGAGTTTTGTGTTCTAAAACAAAATAATATGAAAAAGATTTTAACTCTTGCAATTTGTTCGATGCTATATCTTACAAACTTTGCACAAGCACCTGGAACAATCACAACTGTTGAAGGTGTATTTGGTGGAAGAATCAACGCTATTACTGGTGGCAAAATTGGAACAACCATTTTAAGCGATACGTTTAGGATTTTTGTTGCTACTGAAAGTGCCAATAGCATTTTTTACACTTATGGTCATTTTCCAACATTTGGCACTTCAACTGTTGATAGTTTTATTCCACTACCATCTGCAAATTCAACTGCTGGTTTAGGAAGCAGTATTAGCAAAATGGCTTTTCACAAAAACTCTCAAACCCTTTATTTTATTGCAAGTGGCAATGTTTATGCAACAACTGTTGCTGCTGCAAGTGCAACCAAATTAACCACTACAAATAATTATGCAGACTTAATTGTTGAAGGAAATAATTTTTATTCATTAACAACAAGTGGCAGCGACAACACAGTGTATTATTCTACCATTAATGCTTCAACTGGTGCATTAACTGCTGTAAGCAACACAACAGTTTCATCTCAATCTTACACAAGTTTGGTAGATGGGAAAGATGATAAATTGTACTTGTTTAGAAGCAGCACCGATCCACAAGCATTACAATTTGGAGGAACATTTAGTGCAGGTATCAATTTTGCTGCAACAACAACCGATGCAATGGCAAGTTTAGTTAATACAAACACTTGGAATTGTATGGGTGTTTACACAGATGGAACTGTGTTTGTTGGTGGCACAAATGGCGGCACAAACCCTTATAAATACGTTGCAAACAGTGCAACATTTAATCCTGCAACTTACACCACTGTTGCAACAGGCATCAATGGAACATCTGGTTCTAACATTGAATTTAGAGATGGCCTATTAAGCAACTACTATGTTTATTTTGGTACTGCTTATAGCACTTCAAAAGGTGCAATTTCAACTTGGTCTTTGTTTGGAAATGCAGGAATAGAAACACATCCAAATGATGGTGCTGTTAAATTTTTCAACAACAATATTGCAAACAATGGCACATTGCTTTTAACAACAGATGCTGGCTTAGGTATCACAAAAAATAGTGGTGCTATAATCTCTGATATCAACAATGGCATTCTTGCAACACAGGTTGAAGACTTTGATATGAACAGTAGTAAAACGTTTGGCTGGCTTGCTGCAAAAGATGGTATTCGTTATGTACACAATTACAATACTGCTGCAAAATCGTGGACAACTGCTTTTTGGCCAACTGGCGATGGCTCTCCATATTACAGTGCTGAAATGGTTGCTAATGATACAAACAGTGTGTATGTTGGCAATTTAAGAATTTATAAAACAACAGATAAAGGAACAAACTGGACAAAAGTTTTTACTCCAGAAAATGCTCCTTACAATTACCCAAGTGTTGGAGTTAGAGCAGAAGCAATTGCTGTTAGCGATTCTTTAAACAATATTGTAATGGCAGGATATTATAGCCAAAACTCTGGACAATATGGTGGTGTATTCTATAGTGTTGATGGTGGAACAAATTGGAGTCAATTATTAATAAATGCTACTGTTGTTGGTCAAGATGTAAATGTAAATGATATTGAAATGACAACAGATAGTAGTAAAATCGTTGCCTATATTGGTGTTGAATATATTAACTCAACTGTTCGTGGAATGTATAAAGCACAATATGATGGAATAAGTTGGACAGTGAGAAGAGAAGAAATTTATGGAGCATCAACATCAAAATTTAGTGTAAAAGATATTGCAATCTATAATAAGGATACAATTATAGCTACAGGCAGTTTTTATAATCCAGCATTGGGTTATGAGTATGGAATTAATTTTTTAATAAGCCGTTCTACCTATAATAATTGGAACGATTTTGAGCCATCAACTTCACGCCAATCAGGATATACAGCTTGTGCATTTAATAAAGACACTATTTTTTATTCATATAAAGATTCTATTTTATACGATGTTATTAGCTTTAACTCAACATCTACAAGCCGTGTAGGAGAAGCATTGTATAGCAAAGTAGATATTGGAACAGAAATTAACGTGATGTATTATGATGAATTATTGGTTGGCTCTTCTACAGGATTTAGAAGTATGAGAGGAGCAACAAAAATCTATCAAACTCCACCAACTGCATCTGTTACTATTTCAACTTTTAGTACAACTGTTTGCAATGGAAACAAAGTAACTATTAATGCCATTGGCACAAACGCTGGCAATGCTCCTATTTATCAATGGAAAAAGAACAATGTTATTTTAGGTTCTGGTAGCAGCATCACTATATTAGAGGGAATGTTAGCAACGGGCGATACAGTATCTTGTGTTTTGGTAGTAAGCAATTCCATTAATGTGACTAGCAACAAACTAGTATTTACAGTAAAACAAAGTCCAACTATTGGCAAAATATTTAACTACAAATCTGGAGCAATTGTTACAACAGCAGCAATGTGCAAACTGAATGATACACTTCAATTAGCTAATGCAACCAGCAATGGTGGATGGAGTTCTAGCAACAATTCAATTGCAAGTATTATGATAGCACAAAATACAAATAACAAGCTTGCATTCATGAAATCAAATACTCCGGGTGCAACAACAATTACTTACAATATTGTTTCATCAAATGGTTGTATGGCTGCAACATCAGTTGATATAACTGTTGCACCATTAAACACTCCATTACCAATAACTGGAGCAAACAATGTGTGTGCAGGCTCTTCAATCAATTTATCTTGTTCAACACCAAGTGGTGTTTGGAGTACAGATTATACTAGCCAAGCAACAATAAATTCTTCAACAGGAGCTCTAGCAGGTAAAAATGCTGGTACAATATTTATAAAGTATACTGTTACAAATAGTTTTGGATGTGCTTCTTCTACAACTAAAATAATAAATGTAAATGCAATACCTAGCGTTCCTTCAATTGTATATGCAGCAGGAACTACAAATCCACAAGCTGGTGCTCCAACAGGAGGATTTTGTGTAGGAAAAAATTTTAATGTAGCAGGTATTCCTTCAGGTGGTAATTGGTTGTCTACAGGTTGCATAGGTGTTACAAACAATGGCATTGCAACAATTAATACAACAGGTGCTGGAAGTTTAAAATATGTTTATACAAATGCAAATGGCTGTTCAAATAGTAGAACAATGGTGGGTACTGGTTATACTTGTGCAGCAAGAGGAACAATTAGTAATGAGCAATTGGCAACTAGCAAAGATTTTATAGTCTTTCCTAATCCTGCAAGAAATACAGTTTATATCAATTTAGAAAATAACAAAGGTGGCGAGCAATTGATTATAACTGATATGCTTGGCAAACAAGTAAAAACACAGATATTATCATTGGGTAATAACAACATTGATATTAGTAATTTTAATAAAGGTTTCTATTTAATTAGCTTAATAGTTGATAACAAAGTTCAAACTAAAAAACTAATTGTAGAATAGTTGAAACCATTGATTAGTGAGAAGTGGTTGTTTATTTTATTTGAGATTGAGGGGTTTCTTATGATATTATTCTACTTCAACTCACTAATCTTTTTCTCAAAAAAGAAGCCTGATAGCAATTGCTATCAGGCTTC
>JANYEB010000028.1 GCA_025363355.1 Chitinophagaceae bacterium
ACATAAGGAAATGTACGAAAAGTAGGGCAAGGAATAAGCATAATTAGTTTTTGAAATTTAATAAAATATTGTAGATCATCAATAGTAATTATACTAAAGATGACCCACAATTACAAATAAATTTTGTTTAATAAAAAATAGAGCAATTAATTAAAAAGTTGGCATATATAATGAACTACCATTCCCCCAAGTTTTATTAGTTAATAATAAATCAGGAGAAATAGTTGTTGCTATTCCAGTAGAAGACATCTTCAATAGTTTATAAGAAGTTCCTCCTGCTGGTTGCTGCCCTTGTACTGTGTAAGGTGTAAAATAAATGTTTCCATCTAAGTCTGGATAACCTTTATAAAGTTGAATTGCAAATGAACTGTTAGTTGAAAATACAGGGGTTGCTCCAGTTATTAAATCAACCTTCAAAATATCTGGAGAGTTTACTTGATGTAAATAAATATTTCCTTTATTATCATCAAAAAATTCATAACTAAAATTATTTGGGTTATTTAAATCTTGCTGAAGCTCTAATAAATTACTTGTATTATTAATTTTTCTAACAATGTATTTGAATGGTGTTGTGGATTTTTGTGAAAAAATATAAAGTTCATTATTAACTATAGCTGCACCACTTATTTGAGTTGCATCACCAGTTAACGTGTACTCTGTAACTGTTCCACTAGGAGATACTTTTACTATTTTACCAGTTCTATAACCTGCTGCATTACCACCTAAAAGGTAAACATTGTTTGAAGAGTCTAATTTAAAATCACCTAAATAACCTGGTTGGAAAGTTCCATAATTGGAAACCATACCTGATTGAGATATTTTATATATAGTTGAAGCTTCAGAACCCAATCCTTCGTTTACAGCTATTATGTCACCATTAGAAGTTGTTTTAAAGTTCCATCGACTATTGCTAGATGGAAGCACTGCAAATTGACCTTGAAATACTCCTAATGAGTTATATTTATATATATAATTTCCTATTGAAGTATAAAAGTTTCCATTAGAATCACTACCTACAATTTGTGTTATATAGGAGTTTCTTCCATTTGCTTGAAAATCAAAAGGAGTAGAAAAAGACTGATTTATTGCTCCGCTTATTGAATTAAATTGCAATATTTTACCTAAATAAGTAGAGCTGCCTGTTAATGGTCCGTCATTATATGGTATATATAATCCAGGGGTTAAACTAGAATTGCTACAGGTAGATATGTTTACTGATACTGAAATTGGAGAACTATAAACCCCTGAAGAGTTTAAAGCATATATTTGATAGTTGTGATTTCCGACTGTTTGTGACATATTATATAGTTTGATATTTGGTAGCGGCAATACCAGTTGCTAAAACAGTTGAGCCATCTCGAATTTCGTAAGTTACTCCAGGTATTGCAGAAGCAGTCCAAGAAAGTAGTGGATTTCCACATGAATAAGTAGTGGAACCATCAATAGCACCACCATTAGCAGTAGATTGACCTACTTTGGCATTTGTAGGGGCAACTACACCTGAAGGGTTTCCTCCAAGTGGTAAATCTACCCAAGTAGCAGTACCGTTTCCATTGTTTTGTAAAAATTGACCTGCTACACCAACATTTGTTGCTTGAACAAAATTACATTTAGCTTTTAAATTAGCACAATTAATATCTAATCCAACAACTCCTGTTGAAGGGTAGGTAATACTAAGTGTTTGATCTGAATTACTAATAGCAGATAAACCCGAACCTCCAGCAGCTGCTACTGATACATTACCATTTGAATCTGGTAAGCTACCATTTACTGAGCGAACTAAACCACAATTACTTCTTAAAGTACCACAATCAATACCCAAAGTATAAGGTACTCCATTAGATCCACCAGTAACCACTATTCCTGAATTTGGAGCAGGTTGTAATGCTAAAACAGCAGAAGGTGCTGAATTGGAAATCATCAAACCTCCATTTATAGGATCTAAATTAATACCTGGGCCTGCAACCATTTGCAAAGTTTGTCCTGGAATAACTGGAATTGTATAATCAGTTAAAGGTTGAGTATCAGTTATTTTAACTGAAAAACCTCCACCACCACCACCTAAAACTGGAGCGGTAATATCTTTTATTACAATACCATTACAATCAGTAATAATTAATCTATTTCTTGTTGGAGCTGAAAAATGTAAACCTTCATAATCCCATTCTTTAGGGGTAAATGGCAAACTAGGGTCAAAAGCTGAAAAATCAAGCCAATGCCAAGGTATAAGATTGTATTGAGTATCTACTGAAAGACTATCATATCTAACTCTAGGTTCTAAACCTAAACCAACTATAAAAGATTGGTTTAAACCATTACTAGGATCACTGATACCATACTTAGCAGAATTATACTGTACTGGAATGCTATTTTCTGCATACCCCATTGGCACAATATCGCAATGAGCAATTGGTTCTGATTGATATGAATAAATTGGATCACAATTACAGTCATTTGTTGAACAAGTTGTGTTGTAATTAACTATTACTGGATTTGGGATAGAATTTGAGTGATGTTCTACCCTTTGAACAGGGACATTATTGCAAATTTTATCTGTATAAGACATTTTAGTATATATTTAAATTAAAAAAATTATTATGTTGATGATAATACTGTTAACGTAGCCATGTGTTCACCTGTTCCCATATTTGTCGCATTTGGAGTTACTGATTCTGGCAATGAGAAAGCAATAAAGCATTCTATTTGAGTTAGTGATGGGTCTACATCTACAACTGAACAAATGTTAATATCTCCACCCTCTTCTCTTGTGAAATCTGTAGTTCCATGAAACCTTATGTTTTGAATATAGGAAGCAGCTGGAGTATTAGTTCCAGGCAAATACATTGAGTTAATCTCAGGTGTTAATATTGCTACTATTGATTTACTTTTTTCGTTAGAATCCCAAGAAGAATCTGTTTCATCAAATTGATAATTAGCGTGCATATTAAACATACATCTCCACTTGCCACCACAAGGATTAGCAGGTAAAGATATAGGTAATACAAATTTGTATTCCCAAACTCGTGAGCCTATTCTTTGAAAGTTTTGAGTTTGAGCTGTAGTCTTAGATAAAGTAAACTGATTACCCCTAATGGTTGTTGTGTTTAAATAAGTAAAACTAGGCAGTTTAATATAACTAGGAGTCAAAGAACAAGTTTTTAAACTATATTGGCTCGCAGGGCTTTGTCCATCACCAGAAAACTGATTTGGGTTAGCATAAGTTTTTGCTTTCAATGGAGCTGATAAAGTTCCATCGCCAAAAACAGTTATATTATCAACCACTACTTTTCCTTTAAGTGGATTGGTTGAAGTACCATCTCCTGTAATTGTATAGCCATCAGTTTTAACTCTAGCTATTAAAGGATTAATATCAGTACCATCTCCCAAGATATTATCTTGAACGTATGTGTAACTATACAGTTTATCACAATTGCCAGTGGCTTGTGTAACACGGATTGTTTTAGCATCTATAACTTTTGAAAGATCAACTTTTGCAACATCATTGGCAACATCATAGTTTATTAAACAAGATATTGAAGGTAAAACAGCTTGTCTGGCTATTTTATCTAAATACGCAGCTTTAAGTATACAATTATCAGTTATAACTACATCCAAAAAATGAATATTTGGATCAATTGTATCTACACCATTACGAGAAACAGTATAGCCGCTCATAGGTTTTGCTAATTTACTTGAAGTAAATATTTTGCATGGATTTATTATTTTTGATGCATCAATTCCAGCAATAGCACAATCTTGAATTTGCCAAGATTTAAGTTGTTTAGACGGACCTATTTGTTTGCCATTGCAATCATATTGCACAGCATAAACAAAACCATCTTGAGCTATTTTATAATAAAGATCTTTATGGCAGGGATCTGGGTAACCTAAATCAGTTGGGCGAGTTATTGTTGGGCAATAATCTATTAACCACCCTGGAAACCATCGTGACATTGAAATTCCATTACAATAATCAATGCCAAATTTATATTCTAGCATTGCAGTATCAATCCATTTTGTAGAACAGCCATTACTATTACAAATTGGATTAGTTTTTACTATATTATTATTTGTTCTAGTAATGTTTATTGGACTTGGGATGTCTGGAAAATAATTACACACCTGACAATCTTTTGTGTCTCGATCTGTGTAAGGATTAAAATTTGTAAGTTGCATTTGTAAAAATTTTAGTTAAAAAAGAAGGGAGGAGAAAACCTCCCTCAAATTTTAATAATTAAACACCATATTTAAGAATTAAACTTGCATTTTGTAATGCAATATCTTTTTGAGTACCAGCAGTACCATAAGCACCAGTCAAAGCAAATCCTGTATCAGCTACATCAGCAGCGATTAACTCAGAACCAGCAATAGATTTAATACTATTAATTAAGGTACACCAGTTAAACAAACATGGTGAATCTGCAATACTAATACTTACATATTGGTTATTAAGACTAAAATTACATGGAAGTTGCAATGAAATACCGCACTTATCACGACTATCTACAAATGCTCCTGTGATAGGATCAGTGTATAATCCTGCGTTATCGCCAGTAGTGTTATAATAATATTGAGTAAAAATTGGAGAATTAGGCATATTTTAAAAATGAGAAATTAGAAAATAGTTTACAGTACTTCTGGAACTAGGGTTTCTTTCTTAGACTCTACAACTTGGGGTTCTACAGTTTTAGGTTTTCGACCTCTAGTTTCTGCAGTTTTTTTCTTCTTAGTGTTGAAAGAAGGGTTTTTTACAATTTTTGTTTTTGGCTTTAAAAACTCATTATTATCAACGGTATTACCAGTTGCAATAACCTCTTCAGCAAATTCATTAATTCTTTTATAATATTCTTTACGTTTAACTGGATCTTTAATTTTATTGGCAATAGCTTCTAAATTAGTGTCCAATTGAATAGCATCTCTAGTAGTAGTATTCCAAGATTGTCTGTTTAAAGAATTTCTATAATCTTTAATAAAACTATAACTATCTTTGGTAAATTCTAATCTACCCTCATTGCTATTCCATTCTACAGCCATAGCTATATCAATTCTTTGACTTTTTTCTCTGTTATCTGAAGTCCACATTGGCAAATAAACGGTTTCCACGACTGGGTAACCAACCGTAGTAATTCCTTGCTGTCTAAATGCTAATTTAGTAATAAAATCATTGGTAGGATTAATACTATTTACTTTTTGACGATTAGATTTAATTTTATTTATATCTAATTTATCAATATAAGAAATATTAGCAATATTGGCTTTATTATTTATTTCACCATGTTCGAACCAGTTTAAAGCATCTGGGCCTTTACTTAAATCAATTGGGGGTAAAGCTACATTATTTACGGCGACCATTCTTGGTCTAGGACCAAATATTAGGTCAGTATCCATAATAGCCCTACCTTGATTATCTCTTACTGGTATATATATTGTACCAATATTAGCAGGAGAAGCAGTAAAAGATTGTCCATTTTCATTAGTAAAAGGAATATATGCAAATACAGATTGAAGTCGATTAAGGCGATCACAAACATTTAACCAAATTAGCAAGTGTTCTGCATCAACTACTTCATCATCACTTAACTCAAACCAATCTTTACCAACTAAATTATCAATGGTGTTATCTTGAATTGCTTGAGTTAAAGTTTGAATAAGATCAAAATTGTTTAAATCTACTTCATAGATTTTTTTAGGAATATTGTTAGAGGACATAAAATTGTGAATAAGATTATTGTTGTTAATTGTTTTTAAGAAATTAAATTTAGTTCTACTCGGTAAAGTAGTGGAGCATCACACCCACAGTCTGCCCATTTGATTCTAAGTTTATCAAAAATAGTAAAATTATTAGTCTCAATAGTAATTTCTGTATCATTTTGTAAAAAAATATGATCAAAATTCTGTCTTCGAGTAAATAAATCTTGGTTTCGGTAACTTGCATCACCTACCCAATCTATTACTTGATAGCCACCATTTTCACCATATTTATTAGAATTGTTTACTAATAACTCTGTGATCGTGGGAAACTTTAAAATTTTGTCGCTAACTGGGGTGTACTGATTATCAGCAGTACCGTAACTTTTAAAATCTAAATTTACTTTGAATTTATAAAGCATAATTGTTTTATGATTAAGAAGCTGGAGTATACGCTGGGTTCAACCAAGGTTCTAATGTTAACTCAGTAGTTCTTAAAGCTTTCATACATCCACAGTTTAGATTATAAACATCACCATAAATATAAGGAGAAGATAATGGATCAGCTGGATTATAACTTGGATTAGCTATAGCAGAGTTAAACTGAATTTTCATCATAAATGGGAACATTTTTGGTTTAATTCTTACCCCAGTTCTCATATAAGAAAACAAACTAATTGGACAATCTCGATTAGCTTTAAAATGAATATCGCCATCAATATATGATGAAATCATATCATAAGAAACAATTGAAGGTAACATTTGACCTCTTACAGAAGATGATGGTAAAAATGGAGTTTCGCGACCAAAAATTTTACCCATATATTCATCTTGAGCATCAGTAAAGTAAGCAATCGAAGGGATATGCATCAAACGAACTACACCAGGATTTTTATTAGATAGACCTCTGTCATGTAAAGCTTTGAAAGTATATTTACCAATTTGCAAAGAAGATAGTTTAATACCATATTTATTGATCTGTTGATCAAATTGATTAGATAAAATAGTGTCTTTTTCATTTTGGGCCCTAATTAAAGATACAGGTTTTGAACTATAGCTTTGTCTCATTAAATTAATTTGCTCTTGTCTATCTGCGGCAGTATTTGGAATATAATTAGTAATTTGATTAGCATAATATCTATCAAAAAACTCTACATCTCCAACCAAAATCCAACCTGGATCATTATAGATTGAATCTAAACCATTACTTGAGCCACGATCTAATGAAGAAATCAAAGTTTCCAAAGCTTGTAGTTGGCAAATTTGATCACAACCAGTTAGTGTAATCTGCAATTTTCTTGCAAAAGCATCAAATTGTGGAATAATACCATTAACATTGAAAGGAATAATCTCACCATTAGTAGAAGCACCTACTCCAGTATTAGAAGGTGGAAATGGGTAACCTTGAGCATAGTTAGGGCTTCCTAACATGATGTCATTATTTACACGATGCCAATAGTTTTTATAGTTTCTAATAACCTGATAAGACAATTGTTGGAAAGGATCCATTATGTCATGAGGAAATTGATGAGTTCTAAATCGTGTCTTGTTAACACAACCAATACAGTCAACATATTCTCTAATATTAGAACAATATTTGTAATATTTTGGCTGATATGTCTGACATTCTTTAGGAGCTTCTATACATTCTGTAGATGGAGCAAAAGTACCAACATAGACTTGATCACCAGGAGCTAGTGAAATAGATGTATTTCTAAATACTAAACCAGAAGTATTAGCGTTACCATCAATATTTTGACGATTAGTATTTCTAATCCAATTAAAGTAAGCACCTCCATCTCCTGCATCTTCTACGCTTTGCACAATTACAACTTCATCCATAGTTTGACCTGGGATTGCAGTTTGTGGAAATGCTACTGTAGGATCTAAAAGTTGATTTACATTCTTACTAAGATATAGCATTCTATAACCTTTGCCACAAGAATTTGGCCGACAAGAATAACACCCAGATAACATTGGAGCTAAATAGTTGGTGTTATAATTTGGATTAAGAGGATCTGGACCTAAATAAATTCTAGTAGCAGAAGCTGGCAAAGCAGTAACATTAGTCCCGTTATCTGCATTATAGCGATCAATAGTTACTTTTGTTATTACGAATCTGAAAGCAGACTGGTTTTCAGTATCATTCATCAAAATACCAAACACACGATTTTGATCTCCGTTATCTGCTCGAATGTATTCCAATTTTGGAGCGACAGGAGCGAACCGATCAAGATTAAACACATTACCTGTTTTTGCTGACTCAACAGCTTTTAGCAAATATCCAGTGTTTTTAGAAAAAGCATCTGAAATAGTACCAATAAAACGTGGTAAATCAAAACTATCTACTTGAGTTGTGGTAAAAATAGCTGGAGAATCAAGATTTGAATCATCAATCATTGACAATCCTTTATCCCAAAAAGTTTCAATAAGTTGTTTATTAAAACTTGTGGAAGACTCCTCACCATAATTTTCTCTCTGACCAGAAGGTAAGTAGTAATTACTTTGATTGTAAGGAGTAGTTGTAAAATTCATTTGTCCGTTAGGGTAGGGCATGATATTAAAATTTAAAAATTTAAAAAAATACAATATTAATTAAAACTCAAAAGTTCAGATGTCTCTAATGGTAAAAATTCATTATTAGAATTAGGAACTAATTTGTTAACAGAAGCTCTAGCGTCATCAATTAGTGTACTAGGTGGTACAGGTTGATAAATTGGTGTATTACCTGGAGCAGACTGAAGAGCTGGATTAGTAGCTATTGCCAATAAATTATTATTAGATTGTTGATTATAATAATTTGCTTGTTGATTATTCTGTCGATTATAAGTCAATTGATTAGCACTATTATAAGAATCACCCTCTAAAGTACCATGTAAAACTCCTGGTTGTTGGAATCTTTGGAAAAGACTTTGGTCTGATGCTTGTTTTTGACTAAATGGATTAGCAGGTTTTTGATTAATATCAAAAAGTTCTTTTGGTAAATTATAATTTTCTCCAATTAAACGACTAGAAGCTGTAGTAATAGCATTCATAATAAACTCAATAAAAAGTTCATTAAGTCTAGTATCTGTACCTGAAATATTAGTAAACAATAAACCTTTATTATCAGTATTATATCTAACAAAAGAAGAAGAAAGTTCTTTGTTGATGTAGATTTCTAAAGCTTGTAAAAGAGTACCTTTTACTGGGCTAGTAGAACCATCAGCATTATTTTGTTGGTAAGAAACTTGCTGCAAAAGATTATTACCTACTTGAGTAATAGGTTGACCAGTTTTTAAATCAAAATGCAATGATTTAAAATCATCTAAATATTGATTATAAATTTGGTTATAATAAGCTTCTGACATAACCTCTTTACTTTTTTGTTGACCAGCAGGGCTAGCAACAACTTCTAAAACTTTTTGATCAAAATCAGATTTCATAGAAGTTTTAAATTCTTCTAACATATCTTGAACTTCTTGCTTAGTAAAAGTTTCTTCTTTTGCCAAAAATTCATCATCTTCTTCAAAGGTATTATCAGAATTAATTTCTGAATTTTTTAATGAAGAAAATATTTGCTTTAAAGTGTTAACTACATCTTCTGGTTTTCCATTTAAAACAGCAACCTGTTCAAGTTTACCTCCATCCAATTCTGCAACTTTAACTGGATTACCGTCATCATCTAAAAATTCTCTGATAAGCATAGTGCCATCATCCTGTTTTTTGAATTTAGGAATTCCAATTGTTGTTATTAAATTATCTAAAGGTTTTAAATCTTCAGATTCACTAAATTTATTATGTAAAATATCTTCGGTAATACAAGGAGTCATTAAATTAGTAATTTTATGAGCTTGATCAGGAAGGCTATCAACTGAGTATAAATTCAGTGCGGTGGGGGAAATATCTAAAATTCTCTGTTTTGCATTATTAACTTCTTTTAAAGTCCTTTGATAAGAAAAATCAGTTAACAAGGCATCAGGGGATATTTTTTCCTGCAAAGAAATTAATTTTTTAGAATAGCGAACATAATCGCCGATTCTAACTTCCAAGTTTTTGTAAACCTGTTTTTGAGATTGTGTTAACGACATATTGTATTAAAAAATTGTACACAAAATTATAAAATTTTGGTTTCAATATTAATTATACTATTTATGACTCCTAAAATCAATTTAATACTAAAAAAACCTGTCAAATAAAACAGATTTTTTTTTAAAATAAATTATTTTTTTTATTGATCTAAAGGTTGCATTGAGGTATTTTGCTGTAAATTATTTTCTCCAATATTTGGATTATTTTCTTGATTAATATTTGACATTTCTCCATTAATTTTAGAAACAGATGAATAAGGCTCTTGAATTGGTTTTGCTTGTTCAATTGCAATTTTTGATTTAGTTTTAGCTTCCATTTTAGCTTGATTTTCAAAAATTGCAATTTGGCTATCAATTTGTTTTTGTTCCTGGTAGTCTTGCATCCAAGAATCTTTGCTAGCAACTTTTTCACCACGCATTTTATTGTAAAAATCAGCAGCGATAGTTGGATTTTTATCTGCACCAAAATACATTTTAGTATTTTGTTGTTGAATCATATCTTCTGGAGTAGGTATTTTATCTCTAATAATTTTGTTTGGATCAAGGCCTTGCATAATGCAAAGTTCTTCCAAAAATCCTTTTGGAGAAAATATTTGAGGTAATAAATTCTGCAAAGGTGTTGCCATTGCCAAAAAAGTTTGCATTGCAGTTTGTTGCTCTTTAATTGATTTTTTAAATGAAAATTCAAATTCTTTTTGCACTTTAAAAATATTATCAAGATCTTCTAAACATAAATAAAAATTATTATCAACTGGCATCTGAACTTGACTTTTAGCTTGCTCCAAAATTATTTGTTGAACTTTTTGCACACCTTCTTTTTGGTATAATTCTTGTACTACCTGTTGTATCTTAGGGTCTTGCATTGCAGCTTCCATTACCTGAGATTGTTCATCTGGATTAGCTCCCAATTTTCCAACACCTTCTAAAACTTGCTGTAAAATTTGTTGTATTACCTGTTGTTTTAAAGCTGGCACTGTTTTTCCATCTTTAACAATACTTTCTGCTACTTTAACCACTTGTTGTTGGTACATTTGTTCAAATGCTTTCTGAACTTTCTTTTGTGTATTTATTGAATTTTCTAATGTATCATCTATCATTAGCAAAATACTATTGTCACTATTTTCAAATGAAGGTATAGGAACTCCATCACCTGCCAAAGCTTTTAATTCAAAAATTCTAGTAATAAATATTTTTGCTGCTAACTGACTAAAAGATAAAGACAATTCTTTAAGTATAACATTAGTATTTAAATCTCGACTCCAAATAATTTCTCTTTGCATTTCAGGATTAGAGTTCATTGCAATAGCTTTTAAATTTGGATATTTCTTTTCCATTTCAGCTATTAGTCTTGCTTTTCTAGCCTCCAATATATTATCTGTACCATAGTTAATATTTAAAGCACTTATAGGAACTCCTATATCCTCACTCATTGCATTATCTTGGCTATTAAGATGAATTGTAGTAAAAGGAGATATATCAGCCAATACTATTTTTTTATCAGGATGATAATCAGAATTAATTTTACTATCATCTACTAACAAAGTAGGTTTGCCTAAAAGTTTTGAAATCAATCTTTGTTGATGTCTTATTTCGTTATACTCTTCTTGATATGCAACTAAACTATCTGTTAGCATTGTGCCATAAAAACCTTGATTTTTTTTATTTGCATGAATAGGGACCAATGGTATTTCTTTATAAGGTTCTAAGATAGGACCTTGATATAAAATTACATGACCAACCCAACAAACATAAAGATCGTCTGGAACATTGTAATATTCATTAATAAAATAATTGTTTCTTTTTAGCATTGTTGGTAAACTCCTATTTGAAAGAATCCCATTCCAAAACATAGAACCATGAGTAGGAGCAAAAACTGGTAATCCTTCAGTGGATCCTTTTATTGAAAGATTGCCATTAAACATATCATTAGCCCTTTGTTGCCCTACAATATTGGTAAAAATAGACTCATTTAAATCTTTTAATTTATATAATTCAATTAAAGATTCACCTATATGATAAGCATAAGGTTGTTCTTTAAATACTTTTTTAAGATTGTAGTCATTTTCTATTTTACCATAATCTAGTTTATTAGATTCTAAATCATCACTATCAAAAATATATTTATCCAAAAAAGGAAATTTTACTTTTAATTCATGTAATTCAATTGGACTTATAATAAAACACTCTTGAGGGTTATCTGTTGCAGGATCAATAAATACTGTCTCTGGATCTACTGATACAATTTGTGTTGTCAATTCTCTATTTGGAGTGTTTTTAACCCAGTCTAATTTATACTTACCATCTTTATTTCTAATATTAGCAACTTTATATGAATTGTTTTTATCTTGTATTATAGTGCGAAGAAAACCTGTGTTTTTAGTAAGTGCATCAAAAACAGATTGCTTCCAAGCTAGTTCTGCTTGAGGTGTTTTAAATGGTTGGTTAATCAAAGATTGAACTATATATTTTTGATTTTGATATGGCATTGACTTTACTTGTAATTCAAAATCTCTTGAAACTATTTCATTATAGATTTCGTCTATTTTATCTTTGACAATGTTGTCTGTAAGATATGCCATATTATTATACATCTCTTCTGGAGTATAAAAACTATCTCTTGTTTGTGGTTTTGTGTTGGATATATCTTCTTGATCATTTTTTTTGATAGGTTGTTGATCTGTATTTGCTATGGTTTCAAATCGCCAAAGAAATTTATCTTTTGTTAAACAATTATAATCCAATATTCCTTTTACCATCTGCATAGTAATATTAAACCTTTTATTTATAAAGGTTGATCGTCTTTTATTTAATTTGACAATCATTTTCATATCATCATCAGATGTCTGAGCAAAAAATATTGAATCTGAGTAAAACATAGGTTTTGTTAAAATTTATTAGAATTTATTAAGTAAGGTTGATTTGAATAATTATTTAAAACAAATCCATTTCTCATGTATTGTTTTTGTTGATATTGATTTCCTTTATATCTTGGATCATTCCAAATAGATTTTATAATATTTTTTTTCTTATTATCAAACAAAAAAGTATCTATGGGGTATGTTAAACCATCCCAAAAATCTTCTCTAGTAGTAATTCTTTCTCTTCCACCATCCGTAGATTTTTTATATTTCCATTTATCTCTTAAAAACTCAATAAGATTAGTGCAATTTTCAGTTATATAAAGTAATGATCCACCTTGTTCTCCTGTGACAGGATCGGTTAATTCCATATCTAACTCAAGTAAAGTATTGTAATCATTAATTTTTACAGTGTTTTTTCTTTTTAAACAAGGAATTAAACATTTGTAATACAAACCTCCAGCATAAGATTGTCTTAATTCTGGAGTAGCTTGTAAAATTTGATACAAATCATTATTGTATAAACCATTAGAGTGTTTAGGACCTCTTTTAACCATTTCATTTTCAAAAATGGTAGGAATTCCTTGTTTAGCATTTTCTAACCAAACTTCCCCATACCTTTGATATGAATAATCAACAACGCCTTCATCATAAGCGACCCATTGCCTATTATTTATTTTAGCAACTTTGACCCATATTGTCACACTTTGCCCTTTTTTAGCATAAATTTCACCTTTTTTTTCATCAACTTCTGAAATTCCTTTATCAAACCCAACCAAAGAAGGGTATTGAGTAAAATCTAGCCAATCTATCGGTTTTATGTTATGATCCCCAAATGCATACATTATGTTATCTTTTTGAGAGCCTTCATAAGATACACAATATTCTCTTAAATAATCCTCCATCACCATTTGACCTCCTGGGTTAAGTTCTCCAGTATGGCTTATTTTATATTGAGGCATTCCCTCATCATCAATAATAATGTTACCTTTTTTATCATAATCATATTTTAAATCAATTTTTTCTCTTAAAGTTCCTTTAATTCGTAAAAATTCCTCAATACCTCCTTGTCCAAAATAAAAACAATTTTCTAGTGATCCTACAGCAACCATGTTGGTTGTGGTAACTGATATTTTTTCAAGATGGGTTTTAGATTTTCCATTTTCATCATAAGTAGTTATTACTTTTTCTCCTTCTGAAACATTTTTATAAACATAATAATCGACTCCATGCAATCTAACTTTCTTATAACCTTGTAATTTTATAGCAGGTTGGACTATTTCTTTATAGGTCCAATGCTCTTTAGGGTATTCTTCTGCAGGTGGAGTAAATGAAGAAATGACCCAACCATTTCTACTTAGAATAGCAGGTAAGGCATCTTGAGACATATAGTTTGTCTTGTATGTACCTATTTCTTCTTGCCACAATCCATAAATATCCTTACCTCGAACATATTTACCATAGTTATAGTTAGCTGAAATAAGTTCTTGAATAGCTCCATTAAAATATTCACCTTTAAGAATTACTTCATCTTTTCGATTAGAACTATTACCCCCAACTGGATGTTTAAATAACCTTACATATAGTCTATTATTAATTAAACGTATAATTTTCTTTTTAGGATCTGAATCAAAAAACCATTCATAATCAGTATTACTCAAATCTTTATTAATTGTGGTTTTGTCTCCATAAGGATAAAGCCATTCTTCAAATCTTTTAGGTAAAGGAATCCAAACTTTATTTATAGAATTTTGTATGTTTTCCATACCACCTAAAGAAGATAGCATCCAATCATCTAAGAATTTAGATTGCAATTCTCCAGCATTAGGGTGAGTAGCTAAATAACGAAATTTACGTTTCATCATTGGCCCTTGATTAATGATTTTATCTTTATAGATACAATCTAAGGCGGTTGTTTTACCAACACGCCTTGAAATCAATAAATAAGCAGCATTACATCTGTTTACCAATTCATAAATATCTTCCTGAATTGGTTTCAAAGTAATGTTTCTAAAATTTGGTACATATACTCCGTGATCATCTCTAAAAATCTCTGCCATTATTTTAAGTTAAATTAAATAAGATTGATCTTTATCATTTTTTGACTCTTCTGGTTTTCTTACCACCACTGCTTCTGTAGTTAAAATTCCACCAGCAACTGATATAGAATTAATTAAAGCTTCTCTTGTTACTAACACAGGATCAATTATACCAGCTTTAATCATATCATCTACAATTCTCATGTTCAAAAAATCATATCCACTTTTAAGAGTATTTTGGATTTGATCAATTGACATTGAAATATCGCTTACCCCGCTATTTTGTGCAATTTTTTTAATTGGTGCTAATATTGCTTTAAGTACAATTTGAATACCGCCGTTTTCATCAACATGGTTGCTTTTTATATCTTTAAGTTTGTGAGCTATCTTGACCAATGCAGATCCTCCACCAACCACTACACCTTGTGAAATAGCAGCTTTAGTAGCATTAAGAGCATCTTCTATCAAATATTTAAGCTCTTTCATTGCTACTTCTGTAGCAGCACCAACTCGAATTACTCCAATACCTCCATCTAGTTTAGCTAATCTATATTTTAAATCAAACTCAAACATTGGATCTATGCCTTCAACTAAATCAGATTTAATTTCATTAATTCTTTCATCAATAAGTTTCTTGTCACCTCTGCCATCAATAATAGTTGTGCTATCTTTTGTCGAAACTATTTTAAAACAACTACCTAAATCTTCTAAACTAATTTGATCCAACTGAACCCCTAAAGAATTAGATACAAAAGTCGCACCTGTAAGCAAAGCAATATCTTGTAAAATATTTTTTTGTTTATCTCCAAAACTTGGAGCTTGAATAGCTAAAACATTAAATTTACCTTGAATTTTGTTAAGAATAAAATTTTGCAAAGCATCTCCTTCGATTTCACCTGCAATAACCACCAAATCTTTTCTTCCAGATTGCATAAGTTGATCAATCAATGGAACCAAAGGTCTAACTGAGGAAATTTTCTTATCAGTAATTAAAATTAATGGATTTTCTATAACTGCCTCTAATCTTTCTTGATCAGTAACAAAATGAGGTGATTTATAACCTCTATCAAATTGCATTCCTTTAGTTATAATTAAATCTGTTGAACTAGTATTGTTGTATTCTACTGTTACTGTACCATTTTCTCCAACTGTAAATAAAGCCTCAGATACTATTTTACCTATTTCTAAATCTCTGCTAGAAATAGTTGCTACATGGGCCATTTCTTTTTGAGTTTTAATAGGTATTGTTATTTTATCTAACTCAATCAAAATATTTTCAAGAGCAAAATTCATACCCCTTCTAATTGCTACTGGATCTCCACCGAATTCTACCATTTTAACACCCTCGGAAACCAAAGCATCTGTTAAAACAACTGTAGTTGTAGTTCCATCACCAGCTATTTTATTAGTTTTATTGGCGGCTTGTTGAACTAATTTAGCACCTAGTTGCTCAATTGGATTTTCAAACATAATTGAATTTGCAACAGTTACCCCATCATTAGTAATGTCTACCTCTCCAAATTCCCCTTCTATCGCTACTGTACGACCTTTAGGTCCTAATGTAGCACCAACTACTAAAGCTAGTAAATTGATTCCATTTTTGATTAATGATCGTGCCTCTGTTCCTGATTTAATTATTTTAGCCATATTGTAAATTATTGTTTAAGATATTGTTGTTTAAGTACATTTATTTTCATTTTAACTAACATGACTACTTCTTTTATGTTAATTAAAACATCTTCTGCTTTTTCATATTCCGAAAAAATTTTTTCTACTTCTTCATTAGTTAATTCATAAGACGCTCTTCCTTTGGCAGTTTGAAGAATCATTCTTTTTCCGCCCAAAGAACCTTTATAAGCAGCTAACCTAGGAGATTCTATTTGCAAAAGATTAATTGCATCATCCAAATAAGATAATTCATCTCGCTCCAAACCTTTTAAAGCTTCAAATGCTTGATTAATTGAATCGTAATTATATTCAGTCATTGTTTGAAAAAAGTATATTAGCAAATTTAATTTTAAGTCTATCTAAGGTAAAATGACTTGCTTCTTTAAAAAAATCATCTATATGATTCCATTTAATTTTCAAAATATGTCGTTCTGGCATTCCATAATTATATGGAGGCACTATTATTTCAAAAATATACTCTGATGAGTTTTTACCACTTTCTTCTAATTTGTGAGCTATTAAATAAAGTGCATTAGATTGGCAATCATTATAATGGCCTAAACACACTCCGCGAATTTTAAGATCGCAGACCAAAGATTGAATATTGTCAATAACTTCTCTAAGAAGTCTGTGTTTTTTCTGCGTTATGAGCATTTAGAGGAATAATGGTAAGATTGAGGCTCTTAATAATTTGTAAAATAGCTTCAAGTGGCTCAATTTGATTAAAAACAATTTTAGTAATATTGTTTACTCTTAAAACTTTTTGAAGTTCTAAAAGCAACTCTGAATTAAATTTAAAATCTAGCAAATTTAAGATTTTTTTATTGTTAGTTAGATAAATCAAAGCTTCATGAGAATCATTTATAAAACCACATTTATTGCAAATTGAAGCAACTGCAATATGTGCTTGATCTTCAAAATTAACACCATCGTCACTTTTAACAGAATTTTTAGTCACAAAAAAAACTCTTTCTAAGTTTTCTTCATTAGTGCAACAGCCATAAGGTCTGTTTAATTGATAAGTATCTATCATATTATTTATTAGAAATGGTTTGTAAAAATAGCTTTAATAAATCCTCTGTTGTCATTTTAATTATTTTTGCAAAATTCATAACAGATAAAAATAAAGCTTGAGCCAATAATCCTACATCAAGTGCTAAATCAAGATCTCTACCAGTTAAAACTTCTCCATTTTTAGAAACAATATAGGTGGATGAGTGAACTACTATATTGCCATTACTAGTTAAACCTGAAAGTTTTGATCGAATACTCTTTTGATATTCTTGAGTTAAAATATCACACTGTTTTAAAATTTTTCGATCTTCTTTAGACAACAAAGATTCATCTAAAATTTTTGAATCAATTTTTACATCAATTGATGTATTATTTTTATCAGCTAAAGCGATTTTGCTTGTAATTATATCATTTTTTTCAGGAATTGCATTATTCATAAATTGTAATTAAATTAATGTTTCACCGTAACAAGCCATTGCTAAAGCATCACAAATACCTGAATGAGGTATTTTAGATCTTTTAGTAGCTAAGAAATCTTGATTTGGAAAACGATTTTTTAAATATAAAAAAGCATTTCGTTTAGTATCACCTGTATCTTGTACATCTTTAAATATATATTTTTGCCATTTTTTAGGTTGAACAATTATGTATTCTATATTTAAGGCAGATAAAATACCATGCATAATACCAAAAGAAACACCAAAATTAAACATTGAAGTTACCCCTTGACCTGGCATAGCATGAGCATTTTCAAGTATTACCAAATCAGGATTCCATATTTTTAACATACTAATTATGGTGTAAATATCATAATCAGTATGTTTTTTCTTTTTTGTAATAGTTTCTATAGTTGGCATGATAATAGTTTTAGATAAATTGTTTAAAGTATCTAAATACCCAATTCCACCTTTGTAACCATTATCAATACCAACTATAATCATATTAATTAAAACTTGAATAAGTTTCACCTGAAAGATTTAAAAGATCTTTACTTTTTCCAGTTTTTTTAGCATCTTCATGCAAAGATTTAGATAAAGCATTTTCAGAAATATTTTGTATGAAAATTTCACCAGTTTCATATTTTTTAAATATTTCAGCACCTTCTTTTTCTGTTATTTTACCTCTTAAAGCTCTAAATGGAATTGAAAAATATACAAACCCATTTTTAACTCCAATTGGATCTAACTCACAAAATTGAATAGTGACATAGTCTCCTATTGCAATTTTATTTTTTATGATAATATCATCAAATTTAGAAGCTAAATGCACCTGTCCAATTACAGGTACTTGTGATTGTCGGTCCATTGCATCGTTTTGCAAATAAATATCTTGATAGTATTGTTTTGCAAATTTAAGTGGATCTAATTTTCTTAATTGTTCAGCGTTTCCAGCAACTATCAAAAACCCTGATTCTGTTTCAGAACCATTAGGATCTGGTGGAAATGGCATTTTAACAATAATTGTGTCTCTAAATAATTCAGATTCTATATATGTATTCATGATAAAATTATTAAATTATTAAATTGTAGTATTATTCTTCTTTTTGTGTTGAATATGTAGCTTTTACAGCCCGTGAAATTATTAAGCAATTGTAGGAATTTGCTCTATATTTTCTGATGCTGTTTCGCTAGGAACTTCTGATGCTATTTCGCTAGGAACTTCTGATGCTGTTTCGCTAGGAACTTCTGATGCTGTTTCGCTAGGAACTTCTGATGCTGTTTCCTCTAAAGATTTAACATTTTTTGCCTCTTCAATTCCTTTTTGAATTGCATTAAAAACAGCTCCTAAAAATTGTCTAGCAACTATTTTGTTATCCACATTTTCAACATTAATCCCTGCTGCTTCTACGAAAGCTAAACAATTACTAATATTATTTAAAGCTGCTTCTCCATTAGGGAAACCTACAGTAACACCTGTTGGCTCTGAAACATCTGGAGATGCAGGTGCAAAAGTTGGCTCTGAATTTGTTGAACTGACAACATCTTGGGTTGCTGGAGTAGAATTTACATCTACGATAGTTTCGTCTTGCATATATAAAAAAATATTAAATTTCGTCAAAAAAAGTTTCAATTTTAGGCTTACTTGAAAATTCAGCATCTTTAGTTTCTTGTATTTCTTGAACTTCAATTGGAATATCTTTGGAATTTTCAATAGATATTGATGAATCAGCATCAGATGTTTTAGGTTGATTATTGCTAAAAATACCTATGTTCATCTTACCGCTATTAGGGTCACTAAATGATTCTTTAATATTTAAAATATCTAATAATCTATAAAATTCATCACGATAAATTTTGAGATCTTTTTTATAGCTATTTAATTCCATAAATTTAATCTTTAATTTAGACTCGTTTAATTGAAGCTCATCTAAATCATCAGCATTAAATATGGATTCACTAATTTGATCTATTTCTCTTTGAATGCGTTTAACACCACCTTCAAAAAAATTGATTCTATCAATAGCAGAATCATATCTTTTACCAATATCAATAGTTGCAGAATCTCTTTTAATTATTTCTGCAACATACCTTGTTTCCAATTTAGCTCTTGTAGATGCAAGATCTAATTCAGCATCACTAACAATATTTCTAGCTTTTTCTCGAAGTATATCAAGTGAATTTACTACATTTTGTTTTTCAAGTAATGCAGTATTTACCATTTGAGTTGTTTCCAGTTTTTTATCAGGAATAATTGTTAAATTTTGTTCAGCCATCATCTAATCAATAAAATATTATGATAGTGTCTGTCAAGAGATACTCAAAAACATACATAAATGTACTTTTTTGTTAATCTAATTATTTGACAAAAATTGGTAATAAAATTATACTTGTTTTTGTAGATCCGACTTCAGCAATCAATCTACAAGTAGTTCGTGCTACTTGACACTTTTTGTATTTTATGTCATTATATAATGACTGAAAGTCTAAAAAGCATTTCAAAACTCCCGCACGAACGGGAGTGCTTTTTTATGGGAAAATTTATGTAAAATAGGTAACTTATTATTAGCAGATTATAAAAAATATAAAAATATTTCAAAACTTTTAGGAATAACACTTAAAATTGAAAAATTAATTCAAGAAGCTCAAGAATACAATTTTTATTTTGAAACAACAATTTGATAAACTTATGTCCAATAAAAAAGAATATATGAATAATGAAAAAATAGCACTTATAGATAGTTTTGCTTCTAGGCGAAGTAATCTTATTTATGATAAGAAATTGAGAAAATATTGTAAAACTATAAATGCAACGATCCTATTTTCTCAATTAATATACTGGTTCTCAAAACAACAATATAGAATGTTTTATAAATTTACTTCTCCTTGCAGTAATGGAAGGTACAAAGAAGGTGATAGCTGGATAGAAGAACTTGGTTTTACAGGGAGGGAGTTCGATGAGGCGTTTAATCTGATTGGATTTAAAATTTCTAGTAAAGATCAATTGTTTGAATCTAAGGATGAAATAAGTAATCACTGCTTCTATTCTTACCATGATAGAAAAAGTAAACAGACTTGGTATAATATTAATCTGGATAAAGTTACAGAAGTTATGGTAAATTGCTACCAAAATGAAATAATTGCCAATAAACTTTCTCAATTTAGCATTCCAAATGAGCTTGAAGAGATGATAAAAAACATAGAAAGTATTAACTCAGAGGTAAATGGTATTAACTCAGAGGTAAATGGTATTCACTCAGAGGTAAATGGTATTCACTCAGAGGTAAATACGTATTCACCCACAGGTAAATCTATTATTATACAGAATACTACACAGAATACTACACAAGATATTACTCAAGATAATAAAACATATACAACACCTAGCTCACCAACCTCAACTCCTGCGGAGTCTTCGGATGGTTCCCTTTTAGGTGTTGGTATAAATACGCAAGGCGTGACCACTATAGATTTACAATCTAAAGATGTTGGTATAGAAAATATAGATTTAGAAACAAACTGTTTAAATAATTTACCCCCCAGCCCCCCACTGCTATCGCCTGCAAAACGATCAACTGATAAATTATCATTTGACATTCAGCAGGCATTTGATGAAGTTTGGAAACTGTATCCAGACAAAGATGGGAAGGTAGTATCTTTTAAAAAATACGAAAAAATTATTAAAAAAACTCCTAGTTTAGTTTTTGTAATTTTAGACAAAGTAAAAGATTTGCGAAAATTTAAAGAATTGATGACAACAGAAGAATTTAAAGCTGTAAACTATTTTCATTATTTTAAGAATTTTTCCACCTGGTTAAACCAAGAATGCTGGGAAGAAGAGTTTGTTGAAAATTTACTTGATAAAACTTCTGAAAGAAATAGACGAGCTTATAAATTGATTTTAGATAAGTTTAGACCTGAACTAACCACTCAAACCACTTCACAGACAATCTCAGATATACAGCCGCTTTCTAGGACTGATTACTTAAACGCAATGAATGATTTATATAATCATTAATTTTTCAAATGAATGATTAATACAATAACTAATAATTCAAAAACAATATGTCAGATTTCAATTTAGATACCCTCTCATTGAACGAGAAGACCGCCCAGCAGGGCATTTTAGGACTCTTGCTAATAGTTGGTAGCTTTAACACTCAAACTGCGTTTATAGAGGGTTTAAATCATACTTTTTTTACAGACTTCGATTACCGTATAGCATACAAACAATTATGTGAGGAAATTAAGATTAGGACAGACAAAAGAATCGACTTAGACGATTTCTTAAAAATCTATAAAGGTGAGCTTACTGAACAAGATTTTATAGATTCAGTACAAGTTTTAAATGTTTATAAAGTTGAAGAGTGTGTAGATACTCTTTATGATTGCTATAAAAAATCTTCACTAAAAGAAAATGTAGCCAAAGCTTTAGCCAACAGTGATTTTGAAAATCCAGATGGAGTAATCAGACAATTAGCTGATGTAGTTGCTAGTTACTCTTCAAAGATAGTTCCCAAGAAAACAAGTTACTTGCATGAGTTGTCTAGTAAATATGAAAATGAAGTATTAGAACCAGGTATTCCAATTACTCATTCTGCAACTTTAGATATGGCTTTTGGAGGTTTACAGTCAGGAGTATATCTACTAGGTGCAAAGTCAGGTTTAGGTAAAACAAATTATAGTGTGCAAATATCATTAGACGTAGCTGAGCAAGGTTACAATGTACTTTATTTTCAGTTAGAAGTTACCGAAAGAATGATATTTAATAAGTTTTTAGCTAATATCACTGAAACCCCTCCACAAATTATGAATAATATTTTTGATAAGAAGATGCCTGATGGAACTATTATTCCAGCTAAAGAATATGCAGAATCAAAAGGATCAAAAGTTAATATAGATTCTTTGAGAGGCAAATATAGAGATGCGGCTAAAAAATTTGCTGATTTACCTATTAAACTTACAGATCAAATTACTTCTGAAGGCGATATAGAAAAATCTATTGCAGATCATTTTTATAAAGGTTTGTTAAAATTTGTAGTTGTTGATTATATCGGATTAGTTGAATCGGATAATCCAAGAGATCCAGAATGGCAGCGAGTAGCTGATTTCACAACTAAGCTTACGAAACTAACAATTAAGTATAATTTTACAGCTCTATTAGTAGTACAGTTTACCAAAGGTAGTGCCGATAAATACCATAAAGCTACTGATGATGACGAAATTAGCATGGAAAGTATCAGTGGTGGCTCTGCTATTTACAAGAACTCTACAGGTATTATGATTCTTACTCAAGATAGTAGAATGATTGCAAGAGAGAAAGATCCTGCAGCATCAGCTACAGAGCAAATGCAAAGAGCTGCTGAATCATTTTGTAAAATGACAATTGTTAAAAACAGATTGGAAAGCTTTGGAGGTAGTTTTTACATGACCTACCAAAAACCATTATCTAGGTTTAGAGAGATACCTAAACATTTTGTAGATCAAGCACTTCTTCCTTTCACAATTAAATCTAAAAATTAAATTATGCGACCCACTAAAACAAGTACCAAATGCAAAATGTGCGGTAAAAGATATAAACTAACAGGTTGGGATTACACACTTGAAGAATTAGAAACCTGTTTCACTTGCCTAAACATAACTAGGTTTGTGAAAAATTTTGAAGATACTCTAAATTATCAATTAAAATATGGCATAAATCCCACTAAAGCAGAAGTAAAAATCACTTTTAAAGTTAAATATTTAGGCACTCAAAAATAACATATGGCACACTTAACACCAATTCAAAAATTACAAGAGCAATTGAGTGAAATAGAAATTAATTTAGAAAAAATTACTATAAAACTAGAATATGTTAATTTATTATCTGAAAAAGAAAACGTGTTAAAGCAGATTTTTGAATTACAGACACCTAAAATTATTACTTCAAAAATTCCAATTTCTATTTGTTATAAAGTAAAAGGTAAGGTTAAAGATAGAAATGCTGCAGAGTGGAACTATCTTAGGAATAATTACGAACAGCATGAGATGACTCCAAAAGAGATAGCTCAAACAGTTCAACAAGGTTATGCGATTTGTTGCTCTTTGTTTAACAAGGTTAGGCTTATTGAAAATTTTAAATATTCTGAATTAATTGCAATTGATATTGATGACAGTCTTACTTTGGATAAAGCTTTGGCCTCAAAGTTTGTTCAAAATTATTGTAGTTTGATTTATACTACTTCATCTCACACACCAGAAAAACACAAGTTTAGGTTGATTTTTAAACTAGAAAAGGGAATTAGCGATCCAGTGGAGTATAAAAAAACATATCAATATTTAGCTGATATGTTTAAAGGGGCAGATCCACACTGCAAAGATGTATGCCGTATTTTTTTTGGCTCAATAAACTGTGAATACTGGATTTTTGATAAAATTCTTACAGTAGATATGATTAGCAAATTAGAATCTAGGTATAATGAAAAACATAAACCTAGAGAGATTAAAAATATTGCTTTTCAACAAGATACAGATAGAGACTATAATATTGCTATTGACATACTCAATATGCTACCTCAAAAGATTGAGTATGATGATTGGTTTGCAGTTTTGTGTGCAATGGTTAATACTTTTGGGCATGATGTGGCTAGTATGTTATCTAGGCAAAAGTGGGACGATAGAGATATACCTTATAAAATATCAACTATTAAACGTCAAGAAATTACATTTGCTTCTATGGTTCATATAGGTCAAAGATATGGCTGGACCTTTAGTAGGTAAATTAAAACCTCCTATACGGAGGTTGTTTAATAACAAAGTGATTTATAATATAGATTATTTATCTAAAAAACTAATTTGCATTTGTTTCCAATAAGCATAGTTGTTATTACCAAATATTTAGCAGGTGAAATTTATCATAAATTGCTCGGACTATTTCTCCAATAGTGTAAGCAAGCTTCTCTTCTTCATTATTACAATCTTCTATATTTAAATTGGGAAATTGTTTTAAGTTTCTAAGAGTAGCTAAAGCAGCATGAACTGATTCATGGGTCACTAATGCTCCACCCATCTTTTCTTTACAAAATAACATAGTAGCCATCTTGGTTTTGATTATATCAACCATTTTACCATCTTTATCTATTTTATATAAATCTGGCTCTGGTTTAACTATGGCTAAATAATTAGGTTTTTCTATTATTTCTCCATAGGTTAAATATTTATCAAAATATTTATACATATCTGTTTTAACATCAAATACACAAATTTTTACAGTGATTCCAGCTTGAAATTTTAAGAAAGGGTTGTGTTTGGTTGGGTTCACGTTAAAGGTTAACATATTAATTTTTTAAATACATTATATAGTTCTTGTTTTCTTTTGTATTAAGCGTAAATTATAATAAATTCTTTTTTAAAATCCAATATTTAATCATATTTTCAATATCTGATTTTAAATATTGACAATAAATTTTTTCAACTTTATTAAAAGTCCAGCCTGTAGTGATTGTTTCACCAGTTTTGGTTTTTTCTTGAATTTTGTCTAGTTTAATATGATACAGAAATAAATCTTTTACTTTATAACCTCGTTTTTCTAAAAAATAAGCATATAAAGATAATTGTAAATTATAATGAGTCCAATTAGAATGCTGTAAATGGCTTACAGGATCTAATAAAAAATTATTATGTTTAGAAAATTTATCTATTGATTCAGTAAATTTAAAATCACCTATACTGACTTGATTATTGTTATGATACCAAACAAGGTCGGAAGTTCCAGCCATTTCTAAATCATCGTTATATAATCTTTCTTCTGGAACCAAAACACCTTTTATTTTAGCAAATTCTTTTTTGAATACATTTTGTATTTTATTAGTTTCTCTAGTTTCTGCTTCATCAAAGACAAAAATAGGTTTTTCTTCTTTTGAAAAAGTTGAAACTAAATCTACTATATCTATGCCTAAAATCATTTGTTCTAAGGCATAGTGAAGTTTAGTTCCAAGATTTCTTGAATAATCTCCTTTGTTAGTCCATTCTTGCTGAAGCATTTTAGGTGTTATTCTGATTCCTCGCTCTATACTAACACTTCTGGCTTTGCCAATAAGTATCTGACCAGTTTTATCAAAAGGCTCTTCAAACGTTGATAAAAAAGCACTAGCTCCTAAATAAGGTTCTCCAGTAATATCATTACAATAAGTATGATTTTTTTCATTAAATATAACAGGCACACTTATAACTTGACATCTTTTAATTTTTATGTCAAACTGTATTAGCACGATATAATAATTTTATTATATTTTTAACAATGTTTTTTGAATATAAAATGATTAATAAATACAATTTAGCAGAAGAAACAGAGCATTTATATAAAGCATTTTCTTACATAAAAACTAGAGTAGAATTAAATAGATTTTTTGCAGATTTGTTTACACCTCAAGAAATTGAAGAATTTGCCATGAGGTGGAAAATTATAAGAGACCTTGAAAAAGGTAAGTGTCAAAGACGTATTGCAAATGATATAGGTTGCTCTGTAACAACTGTGTCAAGGGGTTCTAAAACTAGACAGTATGGGGCTGGAGGTTTCGAAATAATATTATCAAAGTTAGGTTTATCCAGCTATTCAATTTACAATAAACATTTCCCTCATGGCATCCTTATAAGAATTGGCGATACTGTTAAATCAAATCGTGTTAATTCTTTTAAAATAGAAAAAATTATTAAAGATCAAGATGGATCTTTAATTTTGCAAGGTCAAGGTAAATCTGAATTTTCAGAATATATTTCAAAAATAATCAAATAACTATGTCTACTATACTAGAAGAATACAAATTAAAAGAACAAGAAATAATTAATCTTAAAGATAGATTAGTTGATTTAGGTAAAACTCAAGCAGATATTTACCCAGAAACTGTATTAAGTTTATTAGCTGATCTTAGAAAATACTATGAATCTGATTTAAGTATTAAAACTGAATTGCTACAAATTTTAGAAAACACAATAAATGGAGTAATTTTATCAGGCATGCAAGCCAAAAATGAACAATTGCAATACTTAGATAGTGCTAAAAATAATATTTCTAATCCAAAAATTGGAGTATTTGGTGGAGATGATGGAGCAGCAATTAACCCAGACATTCAAGCAATTATTTCAAATAAAGAACAAGAAATGAGCAAAGCAGTCAGAGAAGCTGAAAGAATTGCTAATGGCAACAAACCATTACATGAGTCAACTTTTGTTAAATTAGTAGAACCACTCACTCAATTAAAACCTAGGTTACCCATAAACAATAGCATGGTAGACACCTCTCCTATAAATTTGAATACTAATAACAATGATTTTCCAATGGGTCTAACTCAAAGTATTTTCATGTAATATGTCTTTAAACTAAGGGATGTAAGGGCTTACTTAACCTTGTGTTGTGATATATTCCATAATTGTTTCTGTGCTAGTATCTCTGTGCTACAGGCAAAGTATCCATTAGACCAAAATGTGTTTTCAGACCAGTAATATTGTTTTAAAAAACTGCTATATTTTTTGTATATTCTATAAGTAGAAAGCTGTTTAATTCTATGAACTATTTCAAAAATAGATACTGTGGGTTGATAATCAACTAAGATATGTATATGATTTATATCACTTTGCATAGTATCAATACTCCATTTTTGCCCTTTACTTAACTCAAATACAATTTGTTTAATGTCCTCATCTAAACTACTTTTGAGTAGCTTTTTTCTATATTTGGTAGCAAAAACAATATGTACTTTTAACAAATATTTTGAATAAAAATTGTGGTGGTAAGTATTTTTCATTTGACAAAAGCAAAATAATTTTCTATACTAGATACTAGTTTAGTATAAATTTTTTTTAATAAAATGTCAACAATAATGTATAGCTACAAATTCCGAATGTATCCCACAAAGGAACAGGAAGTTTTGCTGTCTAAGCATTTTGGTTCTGTTAGGTTTGTGTATAATCACTTTCTCAATCAAAGAAAAGAAGCATATCAAACTAACGAAGAGACACTAAACTATTTTGCTAATGCTAAAGAATTAACTAATTTAAAACAAGAAGAGGAGTTTGTTTGGCTAAAAGAAATCAATTCTCAAACCTTACAAGCTACTCTTAAAAACTTAGATAGTGCTTATAATTCTTTTTTCAAAGGTTTAGCTAGGTTTCCTAACTTTAAATCTAAGAAAAACTTTAAACAATCTTTTAGAGTTCCGCAGTCTGTTTTTGTAGAAAATGGCAAATTACAAATTCCTAAATTCAAAGGTGGAATTAAAATCAAATTGCATCGAGAGATGCAAGGAAATATAAAATTTGCTACTATTTCTAAAAATAGTACTGGTCAATACTTTGTTAGCTTAACAGTAGAAAGAGAAAATAACATTCCTCAGACTACTAACAATAAAGCTGTTGGTATTGATTTAGGGATTAAAGACTTGATAATTTGTAGTGATGGTAAAAAATACCATAATCTAAAATCTAAAAAAACTTTAGAAAAAAGATTAAAACTACTACAAAAAAGACTTTCTAAAAAAGTAAAAGGTTCTAGCAATAGAATTAAAGCCAAGACTAAATTAGCTAAAATTCATAATAAAATAGCTAACCAAAGAGCTAACCACATTCATCAAATCACAAACAAGCTAACTCACGATAACCAAGTGATAGCAATGGAGGATTTAAATGTAAAAGGTATGGTTAGAAATCATAAACTAGCTAATTCTTTGTCTGATGTAGCTTTTGGAGAAATCCAAAGACAACTAGAATACAAGTTAAGCTGGAGAGGTGGGGCTGTAATCAAAATAAACAGGTTCTACCCTTCATCAAAAACTTGCTCTAATTGTGGATGGATTAACCAAAATCTTAAACTTTCAGATAGAGAATGGACTTGTCAAAGCTGTGGTTGTAATCACGATAGAGACTTAAATGCTAGTCAAAATATTCTTTGGTATGCCTTAAAAACAAATACCGCTGGAATGGCGGAAATTCAAGCTTGTGGACTACCCAACTATGGACGAACGGAGCAATCCCTAAGAAGTAGTGGTAGGTTGAAGCAGGAAGCACCGATGCCTTTAGGCTCAGTGTAGTTCACTAAATCAGAATACAAAGAATAATTTTATGGCTTCATTTGATTTTGGACCAATAATAAAAAAACCTTTAATCGTAAAACCTGTAGTTAAAAAAGCTTGGGCCAATAAACCCATAGTAAAAAAAATACCTAATCATAAAATAATTAAAGATTCTGATTTAAAAGAAATAGATTTAAATCAAATAAAAGTTAAACTACCTAAAGTTAAAGATCAAGAAAACCTTAAAGAGTTTTAATATATGTTTACCCCAAAATTTAAAATATTTGACAATGTCAGACTTAAAGAATTTGAATCGTTAAATCAATTATTTTTTTCTCTGCCTAATGATCAATCAACCAATCAATCAAACACTTAATTCGTTTAAAAGAGCATTAGAAGCTCCCAAGTTTTCTAAAATTACTAATATTGAGTGGAAAGATGAATCAGTAAGTTTTCAATTTAGAGATCAAGTTATAAAAATTGATACATTGAAAGGTTTGAAAAAAACAGATATATTTGTAATTGGAGAGAAGCATAGGGGATGGTTTTCGGCCCCAAACAATGATTATGATCCTGAGTATGCTGCCAAAATTATTTTAAAAACTATCAAAAAAATATTTAAAATCTAATATGCCAATTAAATCAAGAGCTAAAACTCAAAAAGATTACTATGAAAAAGTAATTATGTATAGAAACATGGGGATGGATATAGATTTAATCTCAGAAAATATTAATCAAAATATAGAATTTGTAAATCAAATTATAGAAATAGCTATTGCAAATGGTTCAAATTTCCCAAAAATTAGTATTAAAAAACATAAATTATTTAAAGATATAGTAAATTCTAAAATAGTTTCTAATTTTGCAGTCAGTAAACCACAAGTAACAGTTTCTAATTATAATATTAAATATCATCATGTTACAAAGAATTTCTTAGTACCAAAAGGATTTTGGTTATTTAATAATTAATCTACAAATTATGCCCACAATAAATCTTATAAAACAAATTGGTAACGATTTTATGAAATTAACTAATCAGGAAGATATTTATAAAATAAACCTAAGTAAAGCTGAATATCTAACTCACCAAATGTTTAATATTTATAAAAAAGTCATTGAATCCGATGATGAAGAGTCAAAATTTTTAATAAAATTATATTTAAAAGAAATGCTTTATTTAAAAGGTGTAAGAATAAGAGAAAATCAAAACAAAATTTGTCCTAAATTAAATCATTTGTGGAATTAATCTACAAATTATGCCTCAAACTACAATAAAACTATCACAATTACAAGATTGGTCAATCATGAATTTGACCACAAGAGCTAAAATAGGATCAGAATTTTTACATCTATCCAACATTGAGAAAATTCAAGATGAGAATGAAACTTTTTACTACAAAGTAAAATTTCAATATGATCTTATAAAATATATGAGCGTTCAGTTTGATCAAAAAAATTTACCTGTAGATAAATCAAAATATGATCAAATAGAAGTTTTACTTAATACACCTACAGAAGCATACTGGGAAGATGAAAGTCATGAAATTGATCCTATTACTAAAAAAGATTGTATAGTTGCAAAAGAAGCCTCAGTTACTTTGTATTATGGAAATAATTTAAGAATAGAAATAAACGATAGAGATAATAAAGTTGTTGTTCAAAAGAAAAAAGATAAAGAAGTTTATTTTTCTAGTACTAATAATTGTTTTGAATTGACTATTGAAGAAGCATCTGCACTAATTAAAGATTTTAATACAATTTATAACCGTTATTTTAATAATTAATATATGATAAAATACAACCATTCTAATCCTGTAGCAATAGAAGCAGCTAAATATTGTGATATGGGTTTTTACCCAATATGTAAAATAAATGATAACGGACAAGAGTTTTATAGTGTTTTAACTCCATTTAGAGGAGATCAAGGCAAAATTGTAAGAACTAGAAGACAAGAAATTTACCCAACTTCAGAAAATGTTGATTTTAACAATACCGGTGTTTCAGATGGAAATTTATTAATTTCTATAGAAGGTTTTTATAACCCTTCTTATAAATTATTTAAAGTAGGAGATTTAGTACAATATAAAGATATTTATCATAAGGATAGTTTTTTTAAAAAACAAAAACAGGGTTTTAAGATTCAAGAAGTAAATGATGTTTATGGATTTTATACAGTTAGACTTTTAGAAGATATTGAAACACGCCCTTTACGTGATGAGCCTAAAATACCTTTGTATTGTTTTGAACCGTTTTTAAATCTTAATGATGATTACATTCAAGAAATTACTATTCAAGAAATAGCGGATAAGTTTAATGTTGATATAAATCATTTAAGAATCAAATAATAAATATATGTCGCCAGAATCAAAATTGTATAATTATGAAGAAATTACTCGATTCCCTATTGAAGAATTGATAATAAAAGAATTGGAAGAAAAAATCGTACAGAGCCAAGAAAATTATGATTATAAAACAGAACTATTATCAAAAAAATTTTTGATTCACAAACAATACATGTTGAAACCTATGTATGAAATATCTGATTATGCATATAAACTTTTTAATACAAAGCAGAGCGTGTTTGAGTTTTTAGATAATTATGAATCCATAACAAATAACTTTGATTTTATAATTTTATATACTCAATTACTTCATTTATATGGAATTAAATATAAATTATGACATAGGTGAAAGAAAAGAATATTTAAGAAAGCTGCTATCTCGCATGAGTACTAATTTTGAAGGTACTGTTTATGAAATATGCTACGAGCTTAGGGATTACATAAAAAAAGAGCTTGAAGAATTAGATAGTATCCCTAATATAGAAAAGTTGGATAAAAAAGCTACAGCGATGGGTGTAGCCGAAGTAGTAAAAAATATATAATGAAGATGCAATAGGTGTAACTCAGTTAAACAAAATGTGTTATGATATAAAAAATTATAACTTTTCTAATAAAAATTAAAAATTTCCGCCATTATTATGTCACAATTTAAATTATATGATCTAATAGAAATAGATAATAATGTAATGGTAATAGTTAATTTTATAAATCTGACTAAAAATAACATTTTTTACAGTATAGCAATATCACAAATAAGTAATACTTGTAGTTATTGAACCAAATGCAAATGGATTAAGTAATATACAAGAAAATGCTTATATATACTAAGTAATATACAAGAAAATGCTTATATATATAATAGTGTGTAACTTAGTTTTTTAAATTTATATTATTTTAATATGCATAATGATAGTGTGTTATATGTTTTATTTAGGATTTAAAAAATGTGTGTGTGGGATGGGTGTTAACATCATTACAAGGGGAAATAATGGATGGGTAATTTATTTACGGTCTAAAAAAGTCTTCCCCCCTAAAGATCATTTCCTTTTTTCAACTCCAACTTATTTTTAACATGCGGACCAACACAAGCAGGGAATCAGTAGGAATTTATAAAGCAGTCTAAAAACCAACCCAATTTGGTAACCATACCCGAGAGTTTATTTTAAATAGGTAATAAGTTATAACTAACAATAGAAAGCCTCGCTAATAGCTTTGTATGAAGTAATTACAGATTGTTTTAATTAGACTTGACATAATCTGATCTATTTGTTTTAGTGATTTCGATAGTAGATCAAATGTTACGACACTCTTCTGAGTCACTCCCGCACTGATTTACCAATCTAGTTTTGAATCAATTTAAAAAAGATAAAACTTCGAGTAACGACATCTATACGATCACTCACACTCATACAAGTTTATGAAATTTTAAAACGATGAATAAAACAAATTAATATATACACAATGTCTTAGTGTAATTTTATTGTTTGTATTTATAAAAGTTATTTGCTGGATTAATCCAGTGTTTTTTATTGCTTGAATTACTGGAAATAATAAAGCTTTTATCTGTTTGTTATTCTAATAGGTCTAGGAGCTGTGATGATGGCTAAATGGCATAAGTATATAACTTTTAAATAAACTCTTGTCTGTGGCTCTCTGGTGAGGTAAGATTTGTAACTGGTGAGGTGCTGGATTGTAGGTGTTAGATCTAATGCTAACAAGATGTTGATATTATAATATTAATTGTGTTATATTGTATTCCTTATTCGGGTTATATATATAAGGGGTTGAGGTAATTACTTGACAACTAATTTACATTATATTATAATGATTAATAGATATAGATTAAGCGATAAAATGCTTTATATATCATCTAAATTGACAATTTGTTTTAGTGAAATAATATTAATTACTATTTTAAATATTAATTACTATTTTGCTTATTTTATATAAACATTATAATATGTAATATATTACTACTTATCTTCTATCTATATCAACATACGATCTAATCTAACATACAAGCAACAAGGCTTTACTATAATACCCTTAATTTGTTTTGTATTTCAACTCGTGATATAACTAGATCTGTGATTGATTATCGCTATGCACTCCGTGCAATGTAAATACTCAATCAATAATAATAAGTATAATCAATATATAATAATATAATATATTTCTTTCTATATATATATATAAAAGTATTAGTAATTTCTTCTCTTATAAGAAATAAAAATATTCTTGCTGAAAATGCGGGCGGAAATTTTTATCTTTCCTTGAGACTGGTCGAAATATTTAAAAATAGTAATTAATTGACACACTAGAACAATATACCTCAAAAAGCTTTTTTATAACATTTCAAACATTATCACATGATCTACAAATTTTTAAATAGGAATTTATTTATTAATATAAATCAGCTTACCAATTCTAGAGATGGAAATCCTAGATTCAAAGTTACGGCTTACAATGCTCCAATTGACAATAATGGTGACACATTTTTTTTACTTGCCGATCATAAAAAACTTTGCAATATTTTTGATCAAGTTTTCAAAACTAAACTTTGTGGTGATGGTTTTATATTTATTTCAAATTCATATAGTCTTGTTCCAGTAATGATTACTATAGAAGATGTTTTAGTAAAAATGGCAAATGTAACAATAACTTTTTAAACCTTTAAATTTATAATTATTATCTAAAATATTCTTATGCACTTTATTATTATATTTGTTGTTATTGGCGGTTTTTTCGCACCAACTACTTTTTCAACCTCCTCAATACCTAGTACGCCCGTTATCAATCATTGTGACTGGGAACTGGATACAGACTTTGTTGTTCGCGAATACTGCGATATTCCAACCTCTACCGTCCAAGCCACGGACGAAGGACAAACTCCAAACTTTGACAGAATATAAAAAATTAAATTTATGCTCAACACAAAAACAAAAAAACTTACAGCTGAACAAGAAATACAGTTACTTATTAATGATCTGCTATTTGCAGATACGGATACTTTTTAAACGATTATTTTATGCGACTAAAATATACACAGGTACAAAGAATCGAAGTAATAAACGGTATTGTCTACTATATAACAATTGACGGCAAACATTTTGTTGCCGATCAAACTAAACTTTTTTAATATGTCTATAGAAAAAATTAAAATTCAATATTTAAAATATTTAAATATGTCTGGATCAAAAGAAAATCAAGAAAGTTTTTTAAAATTTTCTTTAAATATGCTTGAAGAAAAAATAAATGTATTAGAAAATATTCATGAAACTCAAAGCACTTTGTATAGTGACGAATTTAAAGAACAAGCAATAGTTGAAAAAAACAAACTTTGTCTTGAGTCAAGTGTAGTAAACAATTTATTAAAAGAATTATTTTAAAAATTATCATTATGGAATACATTACAGAAGCAAAAGCCACAACAAAATCCTATTTCAAAAGTGATTATATCACAAATGATAACATTAACGATCTTTTAGATCAGTTTCTTTCCACATTAGAGGGCAAGCCTGAAATCAAAATTATAAAATTATATAAAATTGTACAAGTTACCGGTAATGATTATATTGACTCTTGTAGAATTGCTGAAGAGTTTTTCAATTTTTGTATAAGAAAAGAAAGACAAAGACTTTTTAAAAAATTTTTCAGCGAAAACCAACTATACAAATAATTTTATTACTAGATTATTTGTCAAATATATTTATATATTTTATATAAAATACAAAACGAAGTGTTTTGGTTATATATATAACTTAAAATAGTATATCACTTGACAAATAATCTAAAGTATATTATAATAAAGTAATGATATTTTTAAACATTATCACATGACCAAAAATACTTTTCAAATGGGAGCATCTCTTGGATCTCTTGCACTATTACTATTAGCAGGATATATGCTATATTTAGGATTTTCTAACTTTGGTATAGGTGTTTATATGATTGGTTTTTTGACTCTATTTATA
>JANYEB010000057.1 GCA_025363355.1 Chitinophagaceae bacterium
CAAGCCTTTTTCGTTGGCAGAAATGCAAATTGACCACACTCAAATTCCAAACATCAGAAGAAAACAATTATATTTGACCAAATAAATTATTAGAAATAATGAGAACTTTAAATGTTTCTATATCAGACATTGAATACAGCAAATTTGGCATTAAGAATGACAAATTAAGTTTCACCGACTTCATTGAAATTGTTAGTAAAGAGCTATCAAGACAAAACCTAAGTAAGTGTATTGAACTTGCAAATAAATACGGACTTTCAAAAATGACAATGGACGAAATTACTGATGAAGTTAAAGCTGTAAGACAAAATGCAAAAAATCATAATTGATACTAATGTTATTGTTTCATCTTTGATTCAGAGAAATTATCCTTATTTAATTATCAGTGACTTTTTCCTTGAAGACAAGTTTCAACTCTGCATTTCAGACGAATTGTTAACTGAATACTATGAAGTTTTAGCAAGACCAAAGTTTTCAAAGTTTCAAGACTTTTTTATAAGGGCTGAATCGTTACTTGCTGACATAGAAGCTAAATCAATAAAGTTTATTCCAACTATAAAACTTGACCTAATTTCAGACAAAGATGATAATATGATTTTAGAGTTAGCAGATGAATGTAAGGCAGACTTTGTAATAACTGGAAATACAACAGATTTTACTTTTCCAAGTTATAAAGAAACCAAAATAGTAACACCAAAAGAATATTGGGAAATTCATAAACCCGATTAGATGCACTTCTGCCAACATCTGGTTTGGCATTATTGGGGCTTGACGAATATTGCCTCAGCATTTGTTCTTTATTGTACTTTAGTTCTGGCTGGACGTTATAAATTTGGCTTATGAATAAAACATCAGCAATATTGCAATTATTGGGCTTCGGTTGTGGGCTGACGGAATTCTAATTCCCCAACAAACGCCAAGCCTTTTTCGTTCCCTGCAAACTGTTCAGATACACTTGACAATTCATAAAAAAATTAATAACGAAGAGAAAATTAAATTCATAATAAAATGGCACAAATAAATCCTCACATCAACTTCAATGGAAATGCTGAAGAAGCGTTCACATTTTATAAATCGGTATTTGGAGGAGAGTTCTTAAAAATCATACGTTTCAAGGATATATCAAGTCCCGAATTTCTAATAGCAGAAAATGAGGCAAGTAAAATAATGCACATTGCTTTGCCCATTGGAAAAAATATTCTAATGGCAAATGATGTCCCAGAAATTATGGGACGCACAAATGAAAATGAAAACAGAAGTAAAATTTCAATCAGTGCCGAAAGTCGTGAAGAAGCCGACAAGTTATTTAGCAAACTTTCAGTTGGTGGAAATATTGAAGTACCTATTTGCAACAGCCCTTGGGGTTCATATTTTGGGATGTTTAGAGACAAATATGGTATTGAATGGATGGTAGATTTTGATCCAGAACATAATAAACGAACAGAAAAATAATAGACAAAAAACAAAAAGAATAAAACAAATATTCATCAACCTATTTTACAATAAAAATATATTTTTCATTCAACAAAGGTTCATTTTTAAACCTTAATATAATATTAGCAACCACAACTACGTCTCTTTGGCAATATTCAACAATTCTGTTTATGTCTTTATCATTGTAGTAAACATCTTGCACCATACTTCCATCAATATCGCCTTTGCTTGTAGGTATGTTTAATGTGTTTGCAAGCAAGTGAAGTGATGTATAATTTTTATTATCGCCAAATTTCCACCAACTAAGGGTATCAAACATTTTAATCTCCCAAGGCTTTCTATCGTGCAGCCATAAATATTCTGGTAAAGGCAAGTTATTGATTAATAATCTGCGACAGATATATGGAATATCAAACTCTTTAATATTATGTCCCCCAAAAATAAAATTCTTGTTTAGGCTGTAGAATTTGTTACACAAAGTAGTAAACTCTTGCAAAACTTGCGTTTCATCTGTGCCACTAATACTTTTTATTTTAAAACACTTGTTTCTGTTTTCATCTTCAAAAAAATAGCCTGTACTAATGCAAATAATTTTTCCAAATTCTGCCATAATACCACCACGCATTTTCCAACTTTCTTCAGCAGTTATAGTATCAGGTAATGACTTACTAATTTTATCTTGCCACAGTTGCTGCCAATTACTATCTAAATCGTTAAAATTTTGAACAATAGGCACTGTTTCAATATCAATTAGCAGTAAGTTTGAAATCATATCTTTAAATTTGTGGCTTAAAATTAATACAAAATGGCATACGTTCCTTCAGCAACAACAAATCGTACTTCTCCACAAAAAGATAATCGCAATACTATTTATGCAATACTCATTGCAATTATTCTTTTATTACTTGGATATATTGTTTACGATAAAACCCAAGATAAAAAAACGGAGCAAATCAATTTCCAAACTGTTCAGAATTTAGACAGTGCAAAAAGTGTTTTGCAAGCAGAGTTTGAAATAGCATCAAAACAAGTTGATACTTTAACTGCAAACAACACACAGCTTGAAACAGCATTAAGTGAAAAAAATTCCGAGCTTGCTAAAACAAAATCTGCTATTAATAGCATTTTAAAGCAAAAAAATGTTAGTGTAGATGATCTTAAAAAAGCCCAAAAATTAATTACAGACTACAAAGGTCAGTTAGAAGGATTGCAAGCAGAAGTTGCAAAACTAAAAGGTGAAAACTTACAATTAACAGCCGACAAGCAACAGCTAACAACAGAGAAAACTCAATTGACAACTGAAAAAGAACAATTGTCAACGGAAAAAAATCAATTAACAACCGAGAAGAAAAATTTGGAAGATAAAGTAGATGTAGCGAGCACTTTAACTGCATCTCACATCAATATCACAGCTATTAAAATGCGTGGAGAAAAAGAGAAAGAAACCGAAACTGCTAAACGTGCAGATTTCTTTCGACTTTCTTTTGTGATTGATGAAAACAGAGTTTCTGCTTCTGGAAAAAAATCATTGTATGTAGTTGTAATTAGTCCGGATGGAAAAACATCTGTACCTCACGGAAGCTTTAAAACACGTGATGGTGTTGAGCTTCAATATACAGAAACAATTGATGTAAACTACGAACAAGGTAAAGTTTTGCCAGTGAGTTTTGATTGGAAGCCAGGTACTCAATTTATACCAGGAGATTACAAAATCGAAATCTATAATAATGGTTTCAAAATTGGCGAAACAAAAAAGCCAATGAAAAAAGGCGGATTATTTAGTTAAGATTTTTTACAGAGAAATATTGAGCCACAGATTTGCAGATTACTTGAAATATAATCTGAAAATCTGTGGCTTTTGTTTTTTAAATTCTTTTTGATACTAACAGATGTTAGCCTATTTTTGACGAATGGGACGTATCAAAACAACTAACAATCAAATCAGTCGCAGAGAAATCATCATTGAAAAAGCTGCCACTTTATTTAAAGAAAAAGGTTTTAAAGCTGCAAGTATGCGTGAAATTGCTGATGTTGTTGGTGTTGAAGCAGCGAGCCTTTACAATCACATTAAAAGCAAAAATGAACTGCTCAATATTATTTGCTTTGATGTTGCCAATCGTTACACACATAAAATGGAGGAAGTTGAAGCTAGTAAATTAACAACACTTGCAAAAGTGGAGAGTTTACTTCGTTTTCATATAGATGGAATGGTGAATCATTTTGAAGAAGTTTATGTAAGTGATAGAGAATGGAAGCATCTTGATAATCCATATTTAAGTAATATGCAGAACCAACGAAGAACTTATCGCAAACGTTTTGCAGCCATTATTGAAGAAGGAATTAAGAAAAAAGAAGTTAAGAAAATAGATGCTGCAACTGCCGTGCTTATTATGCTTCACGCCATTGGAGGCATTGAAAGTTGGCATAGAAGTACTCGAAAAATAATTGGGAAAGAGTTAGAAGAAAATATGGTTACTTTTTTAATTGATGGATTGAGGAAAATTTGATGATGTGATAATTTGATAATGAACTAACCCTATTTACTATTTTCCATTTTCCATTTACTGAAATGAATTTTTACCCGCTAACTATAAAAAATATTAGAAAAGAGACAGCAGATTGTGTTTCAATTTCTTTCAATATCCCCGCAGAACTAAAAAATATTTTTGCTTATAAACAAGGACAATACATTGCACTAAAAACTAAGATTGAAGAACAAGAAATAAGACGATCTTATTCTCTTTGCTCATCACCTTTAGAAGATGATTTTAGAATTGCTGTTAAACGTGTTGATGGAGGTTTGTTTTCAACTTTTGCCAATCATCAATTACAAGTTGGTGATGTGCTAGATATTGCTGAACCTAATGGAAAATTTTATGCTGAATTAAATGAATCTAATTCGAAAAAATATCTTGCAATTGCAGCAGGAAGTGGAATTACACCAGTTTTATCTATTATAAAAACAACACTTTTGACAGAACCATTAAGTGAGTTTATTTTAGTGTATGGAAATAAAAACACTGGCTCTATTATTTTTAAAGAAGAGATTGAAGCACTTAAAAATAAGTTTGTCGGTAGGTTACAATTACTACACATTTTAAGTAGAGAAAAAACAGATGCACCCATTAGCCACGGAAGAATTGATGTTGAAAAATTGCAACAACTCAGCAAATTAATTGACTGGAAAAATCTTGATGAATTCTTTATTTGTGGACCAGAGGAAATGATAATGGCTACAAAAAATTTCTTAGAAAATTTAAGCATTGATAAAACGAAAATTCACTTTGAATTATTTGCTGCATCTGCAAAAACAAAAAATAAAATATTTGTACCTCAAACAAAATCTGAAGCAAAAAGTAAAATTACCATCATTAGTGATGGACGAAGTTTTGATATTGAAATTGGCTTTAACGAAGAGATAAATATTTTAGATGCTGCTCTACAAAATGGTGCTGATTTGCCTTTTGCTTGCAAAGGTGGGGTATGCTGCACTTGCAAAGCAAAGCTGCTTGAAGGGCAGGTTGAAATGGATGTAAACTGGGGTTTGGAGCATGAAGAAATTGAACAAGGTTTTATACTCACCTGTCAATCACACCCAATAACAGAAAGGGTTGTAGTGGATTATGATGTAAAATAGTAAATGGGTTTTGGTAAATAGTGAATAGAATTTTCACTAACCTCTGTAGTAAAATTAAAAACAAATAAAATGAACTTTCAAAATACAAATAATCTTTTCTTTATTGGTGTTGCAGGAACAGGAATGAGTGCCTTGGCTCAATACTGTGCTGGTATAGGAAAAACAGTTAGTGGCAGCGATAGATATTTTGCTCCTAATACCTTTAACGATACACAAGAAAAACTAGAGAAGTTTAAAGTAAAATGCTTTCCTCAAGATGCAAGTGGTATTAATGAAAACACAGAACTCATTATTATTTCCACAGCTGTTGAAGATGATAATATTGAAATACAAAAAGCCAAGCAACTGAATATTCCTATTATAAAACGTAGCGAATTATTAACCATTATTAGCGATACAAAAAAAACAATTGCTGTTGGTGGTACAAGTGGTAAAAGCACCACTACTGCAATGATATTTGAAATATTAGATGGTGCAGGTTTGCAGCCAAGTATCATTAGTGGTGCAGGTTTGGTGCGTTTACAAGAAAGAAATTTTATTGGCAATGCATTTGTTGGCAAAGGCGAATGGCTGGTGATAGAGGCTGATGAAAGCGATGGAAGTATTGTAAGTTATCATCCAGAAATTGGATTGTTGTTGAACATTGATAAAGACCATAAAGAGATTGAAGAATTGAATGATATTTTTCAAACATTTAAAAACAACAGTAACAAGTTTATCGTAAATGCCTCTCACGAATTAGCTGCTCATTTTTCAGAAAATATAAATCAAGATTTTTCATCAACAGATGAAAGAGCAGGTTTTATGGCAACCAATTTTAATCAGAATGGCTTTGATATGCAGTTTAAAATTAAAGGTGTTTTGTTTGAAATGAAGGCGATTGGTAGGCATAATATGGAAAATGCTTTAGCAGCAGTGTGTGTTGCAAGTCAATGTGGCGTTAAGTTACAAACTTGTGCAGCTGCTTTAAAAAAGTATAAAGGCATCTATCGTCGCAATCAAATTTTAGGTAAAAAAAATGAAGTACTGGTGATTGATGATTATGCACACAATCCTGCAAAATGTGCAGCAGCAATAGTTGGTGTGCAACCATTAAGCAATAAAGTAATTGCTTGGTTTCAGCCACACGGTTATGGACCAACAAAATTTTTACGTAACGATTTTGTAGAAGAAATTGCCAATTCACTTCGCCCACAAGATGAAATTTGGATGAGTGAAATTTTTTATGCTGGTGGAACAGCAGTGAAAGATATTAGTGCTAATGATTTAATACAAGACTTACAGGCAAAGGGATGCAATGCTTTTTTTGTAGAAGATAGAAATGATTTAGTAAAAACATTACAGCCACATTTGCAAGAAAATGCTGTGCTTTTATTAATGGGAGCAAGAGACCCAAGCTTGGCAGATTTTGCTAAAGAAGTTTATAATAATTTATAATTTTTTGATGTTAGAAATGAATGATGAATATTTTATGCAACAAGCTTTAAAGCAAGCTCAGATTGCTTTTGACGAAGATGAAGTGCCAATTGGTGCAGTCATTGTTATCAATAATAAAGTTGTTGCAAAAGGATATAATCAAGTAGAAAAATTAAATGATGCAACTGCACACGCAGAAATTATTGCACTTACTTCTGCATTTGGTTCAATGGGTTCAAAGTATTTGCCCAATGCCACTTTATATGTAACTGTTGAGCCATGTTTAATGTGTGTTGGTGCTATGTATTGGAGCAAACTAACACGTATTGTTTATGGTGCAAGTGATGTTAAGAGTGGTGGACTAAGATTTTTTACAGATGAAGATGGATTAATAAAACCAGAAAGTTGGCCATTTCATCCCAAAGCAGAATTGGTAAAAGGTGTGCTAGAAAATGAGTGTGCCAACTTGATGAAAACATTCTTCAAAAGCAAACGCTAATTGCCATACTACAATTACTTTTTTCAATAACAATCAAATTCATTCGCAGTTTTCCTGCATTTTTGTAAGGGACTTAAAAATATTAAAATGAACGCAATTGATTTAGATAAAAAACTAGAAACTTTTAATAATCTTATTCTAGAACTTGGTTCTGCAAACTATACTGGCAAAGAACTTTGGCAACGCCAAAAAGAAATTGCCGAAAATTTTAAAGCTGCACAGTTTGACACTACTGAATTAAAAGAAGCTGCACACCAAAAATTTCAGCAGTTAATTAATCAGCTGAAGGAAAAAGAAAATCAACTTGAAGCTGCTAACGAAAAATTTTGCGAGGAAGCTGAATTGCTAATTGTTCAAATGGAACAATTATTTGCAAAACATTCTGATGAAAATAATTTAAGTAAAGATGATTTTGCAGAACTTAGAAAATTGAGCAATCAGGCATTTGAATATTTTAAACTGCCACGTTGGAGCACAAAAGATAGAAGAACTACTGCTTGGGATAAATACAGCAATATTAGAAATGCTGTTAAGGATAAAGAAGATGAATTGTATGCAAAAGCAAGAGAAGAAAAAACAAAACAAATTTCACAGTCGCTTGAAATAACAGAGAAACTTTGTGTTGTTGTTAATGCTTGTCATCCATCTGTTGATATCAATGAACTATTGAGTTTTGTAAACAGATTTCATCAATTTTTACAAGAAGGTAATCTCACAGAACTCAATACACCTTGGCATTTGATAGAAAAATCAGAAGATGTTAAATATTCTTTGCGTTGCAGAACAGAAACATTAAATGATGTTAGAAATTTTATCAATAATTATAGAGATTATTTGACACGTGAACACAAAGGGCAAATTTTTGCTAACATCGACTCTTTAAAATTAGACCTGAATAAAGCTTGGGAAACACATAAAGAAGACCAGCAAAAACGCCATGAAGAATGGGAAATTAAGAAGAAAGAAAGAGATGAAAAACGTTTAGAGTGGAATAAAAAACAACAAGATTTTTTGAGGATGCTTAAAGGTAGATTAGAGAATCAAATCGCATACAAAGCAAAACAAGAAAGCTATTTGCAAAGCCAAAAAGAATATGCTGCACGGTTTGAAAGTAGAATTCCTCAACAACAAGATTATATTAAAAAATTAGTTGAGCAAGTAATTGATCTTGAAAAAAAATATGCTACAGCTTGGACAGATAGTTTTAAAACCAAAGTAGAAGAATGGATTACAGAAAAGAAAG
>JANYEB010000131.1 GCA_025363355.1 Chitinophagaceae bacterium
GAAAAAGTAGAAACAGAAAATCAGTTGTTATACGAACCCATTCAATCTCCTTACGCCAAGCGAATCAAGGGTATCATTACAATGTATGAACGCATCAGTAAAAGTGTTCAAGATACAATAAAAGCTGGCTTTTTTCCTTTGGTTTTAAGTGGAGACCATAGTAGTGCAGGGGCGACAATTGCTGGTTTAAAAATGGCAAAACCCAATAGCAAACTTGGTGTTATTTGGATTGATGCACACGCAGATTTACACACACCTTACACAACGCCAAGTGGCAATATGCATGGTATGCCATTATCGCTTTCAATTAATGAAGATAATGAAGAAAGTGCCACCCACGAATTAGATGCAGAAACAAAAAAAAGTTGGAATATTTTAAAAAATATTGGCAAGATTGCTCCTAAAGTTTTGCCTGAAGATGTGGTTTTTATTTCGCTAAGAGATTTTGAAAAAGAAGAAAAACACCTAATTGATAAACATAGTATCAAAGTAATTACCACCAATGAATTTAGAAGGAAAGGTGCAGAAAATGTTGTTCGTTCTGTTATGCGATATTTGAGTGATTGTACAGATATTTATGTAAGTTTTGATGTTGATAGTTTAGACTCTGCAATTTCAAAAGGTACAGGAACGCCTGTTGGCAATGGTTTAAAGGAAAGAGAGGCAGAAGATTTAATTAGCAAATTAATGCAAGCAAGAAAAATTTGTTGCTTTGAAATAACAGAGGTTAACCCAACACTTGATAAAGAGAATTTAATGGCAGAAATTGCATTTAATATTTTGCAAAGAAGTGCCAATGCTTTGATGATGGGATAATTTGTAGTTATTATTTTATAAACTAGTTAACATTAAACTGCAGCCTCTTAAATCACTGTTGTCTAATCTACCATAAATTTTAAAACTGCCATCTTCAAATACTTCACCTACATCTTCTGTTGCAATAAAAGAACAACTATATACGTTTGCTAAATCAATAATATTAATTACACCTTTTCCAAAAGATTTTACAAGTAAAGGATCTTCTTCATCTCTAACCATTACTTTCATCCAAGGTGGACAATAATGTCTATCATTTCCTTTAGAGTAAGCTTGAGATAAAAGCTCTGTCATTCCATATTCACTATGCACTGCATTTACACCCAATCTTGATTTTAAAATCTGGTGAACCTCATCCCTTGTCATTTCACGTTTTCGACCTTTCATTCCGCCTGTTTCCATCACTATTGTATGTTGCAAATTCATTTGATGAGCATCTGCAAAGTCAATCAAGGCAAAGGTTACACCAATAATCAATGTTTTTTGTTTCGTAGCTTCTAGCTTGATTAAGGTATCAGCAAGCTTATCAAAATCGTATAAATAAAATCCACTAGCAGAATGTTTACTAAGCTTAATTAACTCATCAACCATACATACTAAAGAGGAATTATTACGTTCTAAATATGATGGCAATAAACCTATAATACACCAATCCTCTACCCTACCATAAGCCAATTCAAATGCAGTTAAAAAACTCCTTTTATAAACAGCTATATCTTTTACTAAATGTTTACTATTGATGGTTTGTGTTGTGCCACTGCTTTCAAATATTTGTTGTGGTTCAAACTCTGTTGTTTTTATGCTGTGAGATTTAAAAAAAGAAATTGGAAGGAAAGGTATTTCTGATTTTAAATTTTGAATTTTGAATTTTGAATTATCAGCATTCCCAATTCCTAAAAGATCACACCATTGTTTATAAACAGCATTATTTGCATATTGAAATTGAAATACATCATTAACAACATCAGCTTGATTACTGGTGTTAACAGTAAAAATTTTATCAATTAAATTAGTTGTATCCAAAGTGAGTAATGAATTAGTATTTATATTTGACTTATGAAAAGTTTGACTGCAAAAATATTGAGTGTTGCTGCAATATGTCTAATTGTTTTTTCTTGTAAAAAAAATGATAACAAAGGAAAGCTAGGCTTAATTCTAAAGGATGTTAATAGTACTACATTTAAAAATAATGAAGTTGTTATTTTTAATTTTGAAATAAACCATCCAGTAACTGAAACAGTTAATGATTCACTATTTATAAGACGCAAATTTATTACTTGCGAATACTCAAATAGTCTGACTGCAGAGTTAGTACCTCAATATACTAGCACTGCAAACATTGCAGCAAATTATGAATTACAATTTTTATTAGGTTCAGGTGGTTACCAAAATATATGCACACCAAGTGCTACTAACACAAATGAGAGAACAGATTCTTTATACTATACTTTTTGGATAAAAGATAAAAATGGGGTTTTATCAGATTCTGTAACTTCTCCCAAAATCATCTTAAAGAAATAACCAATCTTTTGAAAAAGACCTTCTTCTTTGGAAACTATTTTTATGGAGTTTGTACAGTGGCATTATCTATTGAAGCTGCATTGCAGCAAAGAATTGCCTTAGCTCCTATTATTTACTACTTATTCATATTTTGTGCTACTGTAGTTTTTTATATTAAAGCGTACATTAGCGAAACTGTTAATACTGTTGCCAACGAGCGTTCACTTTGGTATGTGCAAAACAAAAAAAGCATTTTTACAACACAGGCTACACTAACAGTTTTGTTAGTTTTTTTTGGCTTATTGCTAACACCCAATATTATTGATGGCATTAAAGCAATGAATGTTAAAAGCATTGCAACCATTGTAATATTTCCTATTGTTGGATTGTTGTATTATGGGTTTGATGCAAAACTTAGCCTTAGAAATACGCATTGGCTAAAACCCTTTGTTATTGGTTTTGTTTGGGCAGGTTTAGTTACATTATTTCCTTTGTTTTACGCACAACTTCAAGCTAAAGAGCCTATAATACTAAGCCAGACAAGTTGTCTTTTATTTATCAAAAACCTAATGTTTATTACAGTGTTGGCAATAATGTTTGACATTAAAGATTATGCTACTGATTATAACAAACAGCTTAAAACATTTGTGGTAAGTTTTGGGTTGAGAAAAACAATTTTCTACATACTGATTCCTTTAACAATTATTGGCTTTGTAAGCTTTATTTTTTTTGTAATAAGTCACCATTTTCCATTGTTTAGGATTGTTGTAAACACCATCCCTTTTATATTGCTATTATGGGTTATTTATAGTTTACATCAACGTAAATCTATCTTCTATTATTTAATTACCATTGATGGATTAATGCTAGTTAAAGCTATTTGTGGCATAATAGGAATGATGTATTTTTAATAGAGCAGTAGTAAGTTTAAACACAATAATGACAAAAAGTTTGCAAATGAATAAATTATAAAAAAAAAAGTTATTCATTTTTTTCTTTTTATTAGCTTAGACTTATAGTTTTACAAGCAATATGATAAGAAAACTACTATTCGTTGCAATTTGCATTTCAAGCATAAACAGCACTGCACAAAACAATTCTTCCAATAGCATTTATTTTTACAAAGATTTATCGAGTATTTATTATGCCAAGCAAATTGATTCTTTAAAAAAAGCTTTAGTTGCTCCCAAGCTTTACAGCAAAGAAACTCAAAAAAAATACGAAGAATATTATGGTGAAAGGGTAGCATCTATTTGCAATGCTTTAAAGAACAATGAATATTTGTATAGCCAGCCAATACACGCTTACATATTAAATATTTTAAAAGAAATTACTACTAATAATAAAAGCTTAATAAGCAATGAGCCATTGTTATTGTTAGATAGAAATTCAAGTGTTAATGCTTACACTTGCGGCTTTGGGGTTATTGCAGTAAATATGGGATTATTAGATTTTGCTAAAAGCAAAGAGGAGTTGGCATTTATTCTAGCTCACGAAATTTCTCACCAAGTGCTAAATCATCCAGAAAATGCTGATAAAAAACGTGCAGAATGGATTACATCTGATGAATACAAAAAGAAATTGAATGATATTAGCAATTCAGAATTTCAGAAATTAACACAGCTAAGTAACCTATTTAAATCTTTCACTTTTTCTAAAACCAGACATAGCAGATTTAACGAATCTGTAGCAGATTCATTAGCAATTGTGTTTTTAAAGAATGCCAAACTACCTTTTAATGCTAATTGGTTGTTACGTTTAGATAGTGCAGATAATGAGTACAAAACAGATTTGAAACAAGAACTTCCATCTTATTTTAAAAATTATAATATTGATATAAGCTCTTCATTATTCGAAAAAAAATATGTTGGTTTATCCGCAAAAAAATACAATTTCAAAGATACCACAACACTAGAGGATTCGCTAAAAACGCATCCAGATTGTATTGTTAGATATAAAACAACTTTACTACAAACAACACCAAACATTAATGAAACGCCAATTCCTGCTAACATCAAAGTTTTAGCAAAAAAAATAATGCTTTGGAATTTGTTTGATGATAAGCACTTAACATCTTGTGCTTACAGGGTTTTGTTAGAAAAAGATAATGGCAATATGGATTCTTGGTATGACTTTATGTTGCAAAATGTTTTATTTGGATTAGTTTATTCATCTAAACAATACAAAAGATTTAATGCAATAAATATTAAACCTAAAGAACTTATTAGTAAAAAATATTACCAACTTCAAACAATGTTTGAACAAGTTTCAACAGAAAATTTAGAAGCATATTTTGCAGAAATGGGTAAAGGTAATTTCTGGAATGACTTAACACCAGATGACAGAGCCTTCAAAAATTTTATTACAGAAGTTATTGCTAAAGAAAGTATGCCAAAAGAAATAAATAGTTTGGCTAATAGTTTTACCAAACAACACGAAGAAACATTTTTTATAGAATTTGTAAACCATTTTAAAAAATAGAAACTCCAAAAAATTGCAATGAGAAAAAAGTTAACCCTTGTATCAACCCTACTCTTACTTATTATTTTTAACGCTACATCACAATCAAAAGTCTTTAGAGAAGTCGCCAATCAAATAAGTTCAACTACTAGAACTATTTCGCAAAATGGTAATGTTATCGGCTATCTTGTTTTTACACAACTTGAAAAAGTAAATACAGATTCTTTTAGCTATAAAATTACAATATTAGACGAAAACTTGAACGATATTGGCAAAGTAGAATTCAACCAATTATGGTTACAACTACAAGATCTTACTTTTGAAAACGACCTAATTCATTTAGGCTATTTGCAATCTACAGGTATGGGCAAAAAGTTTAAAAATTATAAAGATTATGATAAATCAATGGTAGCGTCTATTAGCCACATTTATATTCAAACAATTAATCTTGAAGGCAAAATTGTAAATTCAATTAATAGACTGGTTAGTCTAAAAACAGAATCAAGTTATTATTACTACGATTCTAAGGGTCGACTTGTAAGTAACATTCAATTAAGTCCAGTTGGTAACGAAGGGTTTCTTTGTTTTTATCAAGATAAAGATGAGGCAATATTGTTGCATTATAACAGCACTAGCGAATTACAATGGAGCAAAACATTAAGTAAGGATAATAGTCGTTTCAACACATTATACAATAACAAACATGCTTATGTTTTTTGCAATGAAACAATTGATAAATTAGAAACAAGGGTTCTTCGTGGCTATGATATAAAAACTGGAAACCAATCTTTGAAATATAATTTCATTGATAAAAAATCAAAGGTTCCATTAAGCCTTTTAGATGTTTACTCAGATAACAAATCGGGTAATCTTGCTGTTACCGGAAAGATTTTTAGAAAATATAATTACCACGCTAATACTTTTATGGAAAACCGCAAAGGTCTTGTGAGTGGTGTATTTACTATGATATTTAACCCAAATTCTAAAGATAGTATAAAAGAAACTTTAACTTATTGGGATGATAAATCAATGATGCCAACCCTGAGCAAAAAAGGCAGAATCGAAGAAACGAAAACTTACCCAAGAATCGTTTCATCAATGAGAGACTTTGATGGTAACACTCAATTCATTGGCTATGGTGTTAGGATAAAATCAAGAATTGGTGCCATCATTTTCTCTATTCCTCCTCAATTAGGAATATGGGTTGCTATATTACAAGGGTATAGAAAGATGAGATACACTGATGGTTTAATTTTTAAACAAACAAGTGATGGCAAATATGCCAAGGTTTCTGATATTGAATTAAAAAAAGATAGATTTCGTAGCCTTGGTTCAAGCAAAATTATAGCACCAAGCTTCTTTACAACTAAAAATACTACTACAAAAACAAACTATGTAATTTATGATGATGATAAAAATTATATAGTATTCAATACATCAACGAATAAAGTTATTAAAAAAATACCCCAAAAAGCTGGAAGAAAAGTCGATATAGAAGTTGCAAGAGCGAAAGAAGGACATATAATGATTCTTGAAAATAATAAAAAAGAAAAAACGATGACATTATCAATTGAAGCTATAGAGTAATTGAGCAAATGATTCGTATTTTTTAGATTTTTTTTCATTTATTAAAACCCTTAATCAATTTATAAATTGATTATAAAACGAAGAAGCTACCCTCTAAAATGGGTAGCTTCTTCGTTTATTTGGTTATACTAATTAGTCTCGCTTTCCTCGGCCTCTGCCTCTCCCCTTTTGCTTTTCTTTACCATTTCTCCAATTTCCTTTAACCCAAAAATTGCCATAATGTTTATCGTGTTTCCAATATCCATGACGCCAATTATAGCCGCTATTTGGTGGTGCTTCCCAATGCCCTCCAACATATCTATAATTGCCGTTATAAGGCTCCCATTCTTCATCAATCCACACATAGTTAGTGGCTGGTGGAGCTGTTCTAACAATAACAGGAATCGCTGGACGAATCTGTACATATATCTGTGCCGAAGTTGTTAAACAAATACTAAACAATACTAATGATAGTAACCCTGCCTTAATTAAATACTTTTTCATATTATAAATGTTTAAATAGTGAATAATTTATTTTGTAAAGTTGGATATGCAATTGAAATTAAATCTTACATCAATTTCTAATTAAGATATATAATTCATACATCTCATTTACATATTTTGTCATTATTAATTTACTATCAAAGTGTTGTTTTAATAATTAAATAGTCATAGTTTATACATTAGTAAATAACACTTACATAATTCACAGAATAGAACTTAAAATATTTGTATGGCTTGGTATTAGCTCAATATTTTGTTCAATAAAATATATAAAATGAAAAAGTTAATGCTATTACTTGTAGTAAGTTCAATGGCTCTTGCTACACAAGCTCAAACAGTAACTCCAACAAAAAAAGATGCTGAAAAAGACGTTCGAAAAGATTTAAGAGAAATTAAAGAAGAACGAAAGGAGCGTAATAAAAAGCTGGCAAAAATGCAATTTAAGAAAGCTAATGCTGATCAAAAAGAAATCAACAAAGATAGAAAAGATATGAAGGCTAGTAAGAAACACCTAAAAAACAAAGGTGTAAAAAAGCCTATTGCAAAAGCAAAAGAAGAAGTTAAACAAAATGGATAATTTAGAAATTCATTTAATTTCATAACTAAAGAGCCCCAATTCAATAT
>JANYEB010000150.1 GCA_025363355.1 Chitinophagaceae bacterium
TTGAATCTTCTTCTCCAACTTTAAGAACAGCTACTTGATCATCTTTTGTAATTGTACCTTTATTAACCAAATCATTAATTTGATTGGTAATAATAGTTTTACTATCCAATTTCTGTACTACAGTTGCAGGAGTTTGTGAGCTACAAGCTGAAAAAGTAACACATGAGAAAAGTATAATTGCTTTTTTTAATTGATTATTTTTCATATTTTTTTACCTTCTTATGGTGTTACTATTTCGACATAATTATTAGTATAGTCAGCTATATATAATGCACCTGCTGAATCTACTGCTACACCTGTTGGACCATTTAACTTAACATCAGTTGCTAATTTTGGATTAGTGATTACTGGTGTACTAGCTCCACCACCAGCAACAACTTTAATCATACCTGTTGATAGATCTATTTTTTCTATGAAACTATTATTATAGTCTGCTACATAAATATTTCCTGTAGTATCAAGGGCTAAACTATTGATATGAACTAAATTTGCATTTGTTGCAACGGAAGCTGCTGTAGTAGGTGTATTAATAGTACCAGTTCCACCACCAGCAATTAACTGAATTTTTCCAGTTGATACAGTTATCTTTTCTACCATACCAAGACCATAATCATTAACATAAATGTTACCTGAACTATCTAAGGCTATTTGAGTTGGTGAGCTAAATTTAATATCAGTTAAAGCATTTTGATTTCCTGAAGTACTAGGCACACTAGCACCATTACCAGCTATAATTGATAATTTACCATCTGTAGTTAGTTTTTCTACAAAACCACTGGAAGCACCACCATAAAATTCTGTAATATATATGTTACCAAAGTTATCGACTGCCACACTTGTTGGATCATTTAATTTCAAAGTAGTTGCAGCAGTTGGTGTGGCTGTAACAGCACCAACTCCACTTCCAGCAATAACTGTAATCTTTCCTGAAACATCAACTTTTTCTATTGTGTTATGACCTCTATCAGCAATATACAAATTGCCTAAGTTATCTATTGCTGTAGCAAAAGGATTTACCAAACTAACAGCAGTTGCATTTTGAGTTCCTGAAGTATCAGGTACACTAGCACCACCACCAGCAACTATTTTTAATTGACCATTTGTATCTATTCTGTCTATTGTATTATTACCCGAATTTTCACTGATATAGACATTTCCAAGACCATCTACAGTTACATTTGCAGGAAGAGTTAATTTAGCATTTGTTGCCATTTGATTATTTGTGGTAGGTGCTACACCAGTTGCATTACCTGCAATAATATCTAGTGTTTTTGATGGGTATCTTGTAGCTACTGTATTAAGATTAGGTTGTAAATATAAATTAGCATCAATTCTAGCACCTATACCATCCTCAAGATTTACGCCTACAGATAAATCCGTTGCATCTGATACAGTATAATTGTTAGATACTGATATTCCTGAACCTGATGAAACTGCAATACGATTATTTGGAGCGACTGAGCTACCAGTCCAATTAGTATTAGCTTTTACTATTTCATTACCATTTAAATCATAAGCTCTGACTCCTACATAATAGTAATAACCAGTTCCCGAAGGAGGTATATTTTTAAATGTTACAAGTTGAGTTGCACCTGATTGTTTTACTACTTGAAAAGCTGTACCACCTCCAACAACTATATCACTGACAGGGTCACCAGCTGGAGGATACATTGCATTAGAATTTTTAAGTAAATATACTTCATAATAACTAATATTTGCTACTGTTTTAGGAGGATTAGTACTTGATGAAGTTACTTTAGTTTTAAAAGAATTAGCAGAGATATTAAAAGATATCGAAGCATTACTTTTTACTGATGAGACATTTATACTATTTGAATTATGGGTATAGTATTTGACTTCCCCTGAGTTATTAACAGAGGCAACTCCACAAGAGGAAGTAAAGGCAACTACTACTAACATTGCTATTTTTGATATATTTTTCACTTTTTAATTCCTTTAATTTCACAATCTTCTACATTCATAAGATTTATCATTTTATTGTGTTATTTTCTCAATATAATTATTAGTATAATCAGCCACATATAGATTACCCAAGCTATCTACAGCCACTCCAACAGGATTATTAAGCTTAACAGTTGTCGCTAATTGGTTTGTAGATTTAGGTGTTACACCAGTTGAATTTCCAGCAATAACTGTAAGATTTCCTGATGTATCAACTTTCTCAATATAATTATTACTAAAATCAGCTATGAATAGATTACC
>JANYEB010000157.1 GCA_025363355.1 Chitinophagaceae bacterium
ATCATGCTTCCAATTAAAGCTGCCATTGCTAAAATACAAAGTTCTGTTACCATTAATATAACTTAGCTCAGCTTCTGTTACTAAAGATGGTTTGCCATTTTTAAAGAAACAGTTAATTTTTCCTGTGCCATTTTTTAGCATAATAGGTGCAACAAGTTTGCCATCTTTATCTTCATAAGTATAAGAAATGAGGATACCTTTTTTGTAGTTTAAAATACCTGCAAGTATGCCATTATCTGCAAAAAATTTGTAATCACCTTCAAGCTCTCCATTTTTGTAATTCATTTCTTTATCCTTAGTTCCATCTTCATTATACAATACCTCTAATCCTTCCTCTAAACCATTTTTATAATTTGCTTGATAATGAAATTGACTATTGTCGTAGTAATATTTCCAAACTCCGTCAGCTTTTCCATTTTTATAAAAACCATTTAATTCGGGCTTTCCATTTTCATAAAATGAGTTATAAATACTATCTAATGATCCCAGTTTATAGAACATTTGATTGTCGACTTTACCATTGCCATGATAGGTTGTGTATGCACCACTTTTGAAAAAATATTTATAAGTAGCATCTATATATGTTTTGCCATTATCATGCTTCCAATTAAAGCTGCCATTGCCTTGTGGAATATTCATATAAGAAACTTCTTTGCCAGTTGAATCATATTGAGTCATTTCTTTTAACCAATCATACTCTAAATATTGGCTATATTCTATTTTGCCATTAGGATGAAAATATTCAGTTATTCCATATTGTTTATCATTCAAATAATATGTTTTGGCAGTAAGATTTCCTAATTGATTATAGTTGTAATGAGTGCCTTGTCTTTTACTATCCTTATACCATCCTTCTTCAATTAAAACACCACTAACATTCCATTCTTTGTAATATCCATCGGCTTCGTCGTTAATGTAATTGCACTCATTTTTTTTGCTTCCATTCAAATAATATTCAGTTCTCATTCCATTCATCATTCCATTTTTATACATTATGTCAATGCTTTTTTTGCCATTGCCATAGTAGAAATAAAACTGCCCATCTCTTTGCCCCTCTTTTGTAAAATATCCTTCGCTTGTTTTGTTGCCTAGTGCATCGTAAAAAGTAATATTTGCATTCCCTCTACGGCTTGTTGTATTGGCAATAACATTACCTTTTTTGTCGAAAAATTTAATATCACGTAATCTATCTTTTTCAAAAATAGTTTCGCAATAAACAATGCCATCATCGTCAAAATCTTCTACTTTACCTTCTAATTTTCCTTTCTTAAAATTACGCTTTTGACTAGCCTTACCATTCTCATAATAATCACTTGCTTCGCCATCTAATTCTCCAGCAACATAGTTATATAGTTTAGACTGTTTGCCACTTTCGTAGTAACCTTTCCAAACACCATCACGTTTACCATTTACAAAAACTCCTTCTTCTTCAACAGTTCCACTTTCGTGATAGCTTTTATATGCTCCATTTGCTGTTCCTTTTTCATAATTTGTAATAGACGCTACTGCACCATTATCGTAATATTTTTTTAGCGGACCATCCACTTGCTTATCTGTGTATTTGCCAGAAGAATTAATGATGCCATATTTGTTATAATACGCAAAATTTCCTGTTATATCTCCATTAGAATAGTTTTCATCTTCTTTCTTTAAACCATTATAAAACCAGCTGGTATAAACGCCATTTTCTTTATCATCAATATAATTAGATTTTATGTGCATTACACCGTTATCGTACCAACTCTCTGTTGCACCCTGTACTTTACCATTTGTGTAATTGGCTTTTTCTTTTAGGGTTCCATCGTCATAATAAAACTCCCACAAACCAGCTCTTTCACCATCATTATCATATTTACCTTTTGCTTTAACAGCACCATTATCGTGATAAAATTCAGAATATCCAACTAATCTTGCTTTGCCTTTGCTATCTGTTTCTATGGTTCCTTTTCCTGCAACTTTTGAATCACTAATAATAAATCTTTCTTTAATTAAAGAACGTTGATTATATGCTAGTGTTTGACTCTCTCTAATTTCATTAAAATAGTCAACGACAACTGTTTTCATTTTGTCTAAATCTTTTTTGTTGTGCTTGTTATAATCTTGAACTTTTTCTATGTTTAAATCGCTAAACATATAAAAAACAAAAGGCTCAAATAAACCATCTTTATAAACCTTTTGTAACAGGGGTGCATAGAATTGCATAAAAAAGCCTTTATCGTTTGCATTAAACTCAACTTTTTCCATTAAAACCTGCACTTGACGCGTGATAACATCTTCTAATTTTATTTTTAATTTATAACCTTTGTCTAGTGCTACTTTGCTTGTAATAATTTCTTGAATAGCATCAAAATCGTTGATAGCATTGGGTTTGTACTTTTTTGTAAACTCAACAATATCTTTATTTACTTCGGAGATTGAGTTTAAGTTTTGAATAGATCTTAAATGATTTGCATTGGATGGATAAACAAGCATATTGCCCATAAAAGCCATCATTGCATTTACTAAATTACCTTGCTCCATTTCTACTTTGCCAAGGTAATAATGTGCAATTGAATAATATGGATTTATTAACAGGGCTTTTGTAAAACAATCTGTGGCATCCTTAAATCTTTTTAAACGATAATAGGTAACGCCTTTATCGTACCAAGCAACATAGTTATATGGACACGATTTTATAATTTTATCATATATAACAAGGGCTTCTTCTTTTTTGCCAGCATCGTCTAATGAGTTTGCTAAAAGATTATTCCATTCAGGTGCTTTTGATGGAAATCTTTTTAAACCAACTTCTGCTAATTTTTGACTCATTACATAATTACTGTCAGAATAATATGCAAGTATTAAACCATTTAAAAGCATACTGTAGTTAGTATCACTTTCTGGCACTTGTTTGTATATTTCGATTGCTTCTTTATACTTTCCATCCTTATACTTTTTAAGAGCATTGGTAATAACTTCTCTGCTATCAACTAAAGGATTTTTTTCTTGTGAAAAAGATATTGAAGAATAACATAAAAACAAGGCAATCAGCCATAGAGATTTTTTCATTATTAATTGTTTTGGTTAGTTGTCTAAAATAGTGCTAACAAAATTTGGGGTTTGTTTGATAGAAACAAAACTATTTGTAATATTTATTTTTATTGTAAGCCTTTACAAATTATTGGCTTATAATCGTTGATATATGTGAGGTGCAAAGAGTTTTTGTTAATTATTTTATTTTTAAATGGCATTTAAACGAATTTGAATTGAACAAGTCTTGACTGGCGGAATGAAATTAAAAGCTGTGATTGCAGTTTAATTTTAATTAGAATTTTGCTTTATTTATCTCAATAAAAGCAACCTTATCAATAAATATTTTAAAAAGCGTGGGATTTTATTTTCTACTGCGTCTAAAACCAAACTAAAAATTAAATAATGAAGCAAAAGTTATTCATAGCAATCATTTGTATTTCTATAGCAGCAAATGTTTTTTCTCAAACCAATCCAATAATTGCTGCTTGGCTTCGTAATTCAACTATTACAGCACGACATTATGATAAAACAACTGGGGCATTAATTAACGATGCAAGTTTGGCTAATGTGCAATCTGTGAAATATAATACCACAGATGTTTACATAGCTACCACTGGCTTGCCATCTTACATTACTGGGCCTTTTTTAGATGGTAATACAAATGTTGCAGGCAATCAAAATGCAACTTTTAAATTGCCATTGACGCCAACTCAAAATACCGGAACTGCAACTGCTACAACTGGTGGCAATATTGGTTTATTTATAAATGGTGTGGCTTTGTTTGATTACAGAGATGGTGTAAGTTGGCAGAATAGTACCAATTCTTTAAAAGGAGGGCCACTTGGAGGATCTGGTGACGGAGTTTGGAACAGAGATGCAATTGTTGGCGAAAAACTTGGCTTCGATTGTTCAAAAGGTCATCCTGCTGGCACTAATTATCATCACCACCAAAACCCAAGTGCTTTTAATTTAGACTTAAATGTGATTTCTATAGTTTGTAATTTGTATGCATCTGATGGTTTGTATGCGATTAATCCAACAGTTCATTCCCCTTTGATTGGATTTGCTTATGATGGATTTCCTATTTATGGAGCTTATGGATATAAAAATGCTGATGGAACTGGCGGTATTGCAAGAATTAAATCTAGTTACACTTTAAGAAACATTACCACAAGAACTACTTATTCAACAGGTGCAAGTGTAACAGCTGGACCAGCTGTAAGTACAACTTATCCTTTAGGTTATTTTAGGGAAGATTATCAATATACTGCACCTACAGCATCTCAGCCAGATTATTTAGATGCACATAATGGAAGATTTTGTGTAACACCAGAATATCCAACTGGCATTTATGCTTATTTCTGCACTGTTGATGCAAATTATAATTCAGCCTATCCTTATTGTGTTGGACCAACTTTTTATGGTAACAAAGTGGTTACAAAAGTTACTACAGTTCCAGCAGGAACTACTACTTATACTGGGCCAATTTTGCCAGTTGAATTATTAGATTTAACAGGTTATGTTGCAGATAATACAACTATTTTAAAATGGACAACACTAACAGAAAAAGAACTAAATAGTTTTGAGATAGAAAGAAGCGATGATGGTGTTGTGTTTAAAAATGTTGGAGTTGTAAAGGCTTTTGGCAACTCATCAATCACAAACAATTATTCTTACTTAGATTATACTTCTTTCAATGAAATTAATTACTACAGGCTAAAGCAAGTTGATATAAATGGGAAGTTTAGTTATTCTAAAACCATTTCAATTCATAACAATTTCAAAAGTGATGAAATTGGTATTTTTCCCAATCCAGTTTCTGATTTATTAATCTTGCAATCTAAAGGAATCAATAAAAAATCATTAGATATTGAATTGGTAAATATCAATGGACAAATAATTAAACGCCAGCAATTTTTGCAAGGAAGTACCATTTGCTATTTAGAAACTAAAAGTATCGCTAGTGGTACTTATTTTTTAGCTGTATCTGATGGAACAACTAAAAAAGCATACAAAGTAATTGTGAATCATTAAATTTTTGTTTGGTTTGATTTTAAAGCTGTTTTGGAGTTCCAGAGCAGCTTTTTTGTTTGTATCTTCACAACCAAATATGTTTTTGCTTTTGATTAAAAAATATCGTAAATCAATTTTATTGATTATTTCAATAGCTGTAATTTCAATTTTTGAAACCAATGCTACTTGGGTTGAGCGATATTACTATGGTGGAGTTTACCCAAAGATTTCGCTGGTTCAAAGATGGCTGACAGGCTGGCTACCATTTAGTTTGGGTGATGTGATGTATATCTTGCTTGGACTTTATATTGTTGCATCGATATATTTTTTTGTTAGAAGATTGATAAAAGATCCCCAAAAATGGAATACTGCTAAAAAGTATCTATTTAAAGCTTTTAATTTTCTTGCCATAATATTCATCTTATTCAAATTATTTTGGGGTTTAAATTACAGTAGGGAAGGAGTTGCTTATCAATTAAAATTAGAAGAAACAGTTTATTGTAAAGAAGATGTTGTTGAGTTGATTGAAGATTTAATATTTGAAGCCAATAGATGTAGAAGACAGATGAGTGATACCACTTTGCCAGAAATGAATATTGACCCCATTTTCGCACAAACAAAAAAGGCTTATCGCCAAATAAGTAATCAATATAGTTTTTTATCGATTGATAGATTTTCAATTAAACCTAGTTTGTTTAGCCCTACAGGTAATTACTTAGGCTATACTGGATATTATAATCCATTCACAGGTGAAGCTCAGGTGCGAAATGATATCCCCAAAATACTTTTGCCATTTATTGCGTGCCACGAAGTGGCTCATCAGCTTGGTTATGCAAGTGAAGATGAGGCTAATTTTATTTCATACCTCGTAACTCATAATTCTACTAATGTTTATTTTAGGTATTCGATGTGTTTGGAAATACTTGATTATGCACTAAATGAGTTATTTTCTAAGTACAGCGAAGACTTTAATATAATAAAAGGCATTGAAAAACGTTTACAGTTAGAAGATTGTTTTGAACCACAAGTAAAAAAGGATAGAAAAACCATTAAATTCTTTTTTGATAAAAACAAGAAAAATATGTCCAATATTAGCTCGTTATTTTATGATAAATACTTGAAAATTAATTATCAGAAATTAGGAATTATTAGTTACAGTAAGGTTGTTTGCTTGATTTTACAATATAGGAAACGTAAAATGTAGTATTTATACTACAGTGTATGTTAAACTTTTGTTACAATTATGTAAATCTTTAATTTCAAATATTTGTAGACTAATAGTCCTAACAACACCTAAATCGACAAAACCCCCTATGAAACGTTGGTTCAAAAAAATGCTGCTTATTCAAGCAACAACAATCGTAATACTTTCTAGCTTATCCACCAATAAAAGTAATTGGACTGGAATGAATTTAACAGCAGATGAGATAAGTAATAGCATTCATTTTCAGCTGGCACGTGGCGGTAATTGCAAAGGCGAATTTGAAAAATTACAACCCATTCTTGATCGATTTATTGAGAAACAATTAAATGCATCTTATTTAAATAATATTCTTGGAAAATTCAATAGTAGTAGCATAACAACAGCAGAAACTGAATATAATTATTACCTTACTGAAAAACTTGATGGCTGCAGCGTGAGTTTTATTGTAAGAAATGAAAGTCTTGTATCGTATAGTTTTAAAGATTGTAGTAAAACTCTTTATATAAACAATTGATTATTATTATAAAAAAATAAATATTATTTGAAATTATGTTTTAGCTATATATTTGGAAATCCTTTTTTCTTAACGTCCTGCTTAATACAATATCTTATACCAAATCCAACTAGTAAAACTATGCTTTTTATGAGGCACAACCAAACAACCAATAAACTAAAACGTATGATCAGAAAATCTACTATGCTAAAGTTTTTAACTTCTTTTGCATTTATGCTTTTTGTGCTAATTTCTCAGGCACAAATAACCTCAAGTTTTACTGTTAATCAAAGCCAACAATGTTTTAATGTAAACAGTTTTGTTTTCACTAATACATCTTCAAGTGGAGCGGGTATCACCTATGCTTGGGATTTTGGTGATGGAACTACTTCAACACAAGTTAGTCCAACTAAAAATTATTCAACGTCTGGCTATTACAGTGTTCAGTTAATAACAGATAGTGGAGGAATTCAACACTATGCAAACCAAACTGTCATAGTTAGTCCTTTGCCAACTGCTGCATTTTATACCATTGCTAGCACAACATCTGGTAATACTTATACTTTCATTAGTACTTCAACAATTGCAAATGGTGTGATGAATTACGCTTGGGATTTTGGAGATGGAACAACATCCACATTAGTGAACCCTATTAAAGGATACAGTGCTACTGGTACATATAATGTTAAGTTAGTAGTTACAAGTGATGCTGGTTGCAAGGATAGCGTTACTCAAGCCATTGTGATAACAACAACAGGAAGCACTACATCATTAACATCAGGTTTTGCAATTTCATCAAACATTACACAATGCTTATCAGGAAATAATTTCACGTTTACAAATTCATCTACTACAGGAATAGGTGTTACTTATTTGTGGAACTTTGGAGATGGAAATACATCTCCCTTGGCTACACCTTCTCATTCATATTTAGCTAATGGTAATTATACTGTTACACTAACTGTTAGTGCTGCTGGTTCTGCTGATGCAGTCTCTTCTCAAAACGTTAGTGTTTCAAATCCATCTGCTTCTTTCTCTGTCAACAATTCTGGCAATTCATATAATTTTTCTGCATCATCAGTATCTGGAGCAACTTATGCTTGGGATTTAGGCGATGCTTCAACTGCATCAACTGCAACAGTTAGTAATAAAGTTTATGCTGCTGGTAATTATGATGTAAAATTAGTTGTAACAGGAACAGGAGGTTGTAAGGATAGCACTACTCAATCAATAAATGTATTACCTGCTCCTACAGCTGCATTTACTGTTACAAGTGCATCAACACAATGTACACAAGGTAGTTTATTTACATTTAACAACACTTCTACAAGTGGTGCAGGAGTTACATATCTTTGGGATTTTGGTGATAATTCAACTCATAATATCCATAATCCAACAAAAATTTATTCTAATCCTGGAACGTACACTATAACATTAACAGTAACTACAAGTGGTGGCACAAGCACAGCAACTCAAACTGTGATTGTAAATCCATCACCATCTGTTTCTTTTAGTAGTTCTGTTGCTGGTAGTGTTGCCACGTTTACAAACAATACAACAATATCTTCAGGAACTGTTACATATTCTTGGGATTTTGCTGATGGATTTACATCAGTAGTTCCAAACCCAATTAAATCGTTTGCTGATGGTTCTTATGCTGTTAAGTTAATTGCTACAAGCAATTTAGGTTGTGTTGATAGTGCAACTAATACAGTTTCTGTAGGATCATTACCAATGTCTGCCTTTACAGTTTCTAGTGCAACAACACAATGTAGCAATAGTGATAATTTTACTTTCTTAAATACATCAACAACTGGTGTGGGTGTAACTTACTTATGGGATTTTGGAGATGGTACTACTTCTATATTACCTAATCCTACTAAATCATATACAGGGGCTGGAACATTTACAGTTTCTTTAACTGTTACAAATGCCGTAGGTAGTGTAACTTCAACTCAAAGTGTTGTTGTTTTAGCTGGGCCAACAGTAACATTTGCAACCTATAGTAATACAAATAGTGGTGGCAGTTATACTTTTGTAAGTAACTCATCAGTTCCGGCTGGAACAATGACATATTATTGGGATTTAGGTGATGGAACTTTAGAAGATTCAACTGTTAATGTAACACATACTTATGCTGCACCTGGAACTTATACTGTTAAGTTAATAGTTATTGGTTCTGGTGGTTGCAGTGATAGTTCTTCTACAACTGTAACATTTTGTCCAAAAGTTACTGCTGGATTTAATGTTACAAGTTTAACAAGCCAATGTGTTTCTGGTAATTCATTCACATTTGCAAATACATCAACTAATAATGCTGGCATTCCTGCTTCAAGTATGGTTTATACTTGGTCATTTGGTGATAGCACTTTCTCTTCTTTACAAACTCCACCTGCACATACTTATGCCGCTTGGGGAGATTATGATGTAAAATTATTAGCTACTCTAACTTCAGGTTCTTGTGTTATAAAAGATTCTATTACTAAATTAAAAGCTGTTTCTGCTGAACCAATGCCAGTTGCCAGCTATCTTTTAATTCTTGATAATTTTTATGTACCAACTGCATTGTTGAGCGATACCACAAAAAGATGCTGGCATCCTGGATATGATTTCTCATATCAAAGTAGTTCAACATTAGGTCGTGGAGTAATGGATTATTTCTGGCATTTTGGAACATCTGCTTTATTCTTCCGAGATGGTGACAGTAGCCATTACATCAATCCAAGAATTGTTTTTGATACTGCTAGCACTTATCCAGTTCAATTAATGGTTGTGTCCGATAAAGGTTGTAAAGACAGCGTTACAAGAATTGTAGAATTAAGTGATCCTCGCTCAAGATTTAATTTTACCATTGATTCTACTACTGATGTTTACGCAAGTCCAGTTGTTTCTGTAACTAATTACTCTTACGACTATGGTGGATATTTAGTAGCTTGGAATTGGAACTTAGGGTCTAATGCAACTCCTGCTAGTTCTAATTCTCAAAATCCATCTTCGTTTACATATACTTGTGGTGGAGCTAAAAATGTAGTTTTAACTGTTACTAGCGATGTTGGTTGCACAGCAGATACTACAAGAAATTTTGTAATAAGAATAAAACCAAAAGCTGCTTTCACTATTTCAGCTCCAAACTATACACCAACTATTTATGCTCGTCCAACATACACTTATAATAATGGTACAACTGTAAATGATGCTTGTCCATCTATGAGTTATGCTTGGAATTTTGGAGATGGATATACAGGAACTGGCACCACACCTACACATATATATAAAGGAAGTGGTACTTACACAACTACAATGGTTGCAACAAATGGTAATGGAGGTAAAAAAGATACAACAACACAAACTGTAACAGTAGCTATTAAACCAAGGGCTAATTTCAATTTCTCTTTAGCATTATCACCAGATGTTTATGCAAATTCAACAGTAACATTTACCAATGCTTCAACAGTAACTGATACTGCAACTTCTGTAGCAGCATTAGGGTATGCTTGGGATTTTGGTGATGGTGTAGGAACATCAAATGTTGCAAATCCTCCAAACTATCAATATCCAAATGGTGGAGGAACTTATAACGTTACTTTAATTGTAACAAATCCAGTTAGTGGATTAATGGATACCATTACAAAAGTAGTTGTTGTGAGCATTAAACCCCATGCTTTATTTACTACTGGTGCAGCAGTTTATAGCCCAGATGTGTATGCACAACCAAACTATACATTCACCAATGGAACAACAGTAAATGATGCAAGTGCAATTATGAGTTATGCTTGGGATTTTGGAGATTTAGGAACATCAACAGGAACAAGTCCAAATCATACTTATACTTCCGGTGGAACTTACACAGTAACATTGATTGCAACTAATGGCAATGGTGGATTAACAGATACAGCAATTTCAACAATTACAGTCAAAATTAAACCACAAGCTGCATTTAGTAGTAATGTTGATTATGGTGGAGATATTTATAGCAATCCAACTGTAACTTTCACTGATGCCACAACATCAAATGATGGTGCACCAGTTTATACTTATTCTTGGAATTTTGGAGACCCTGCAAGTGGTGCAAGTAACATTTCAACACTACAAAATCCAACGCACATTTATACTTCTGGAGGAACTTTCTCTGCAACTTTAACTGTAACAAATACTAATGGTGGTTTAACAGATGTAGTTTCTAATAATGTTGTAATTGTAATTACTCCTAAAGCTGTATTGTCTGTACATATTGACACTGTTAGCGTACCAGTTCCAATGTCAATTGGAAATGCAGATTACAAACATTATACGCTTACTGCTCTTAGTAATTTAGCTAATCCAAGTACTGTTGTAACAGGATCAATTGCTCATACAGAAATTAAAATTGATACAGTTTATATTCCTTCATCTGCAACAAATCAATATGCAGATGTGTTGGATGCTGATGCAGAGTTTGCAATTCAACTTGATACTGTACCTAATTATTTGTTTAATATAACATTAACTGTTACTAGTGATTTAGGTGTTACAGATGTTACTACTGCAACTTTAGGTGCAAGTGAATCTGGCTTCACTCCATACAGAGGTTTAAACCCTAATGCAACATTACCAACAGTAGCTTTACCTAGCATTGGTTCAACACGTAAACCAGTAGCTCCAACAGCTCCCATTGCTGCAGCTAAAAAGGGTCTAGTAGTTTATCCAAACCCTGCAAGTGAAATGATTACTGTGGGTGTTGATGTAACAACTAAAACATCTAATGTAAATGTTCTTTTATACAATTCAAATGGTAAATTAGTTCAAAGCCAAAAGAATGGTGTTGATAATTTGAATGCTACACGTGTAAATGTTCCAATGAATATTACAAGTTTATCATCTGGTATCTACAACATCATTGTACTAGATAATAAAGGAGTTATTTTAGGAATTGGAAAATGTGTTAAATCTAGAAATTAATAGACATAAATAATTGTAAAAAGGGTTTCACCAATAGTGAAACCCTTTTTCTATTAAATAGATTATATGTCTTAAACTTTATGTTTAAAAAACTCCACAACCCTTACTTTTGCCAACTTTAAGTAGTTTAATAAATCAAAATTAGTATGGTAACAATAGAAAAAAATAATACTAGTTTCATTTTTGAAATAAAAGGAATGCACAAGCTTTGGGCTTTAAAAAGTCAACTTATTATTCCTATTGAAAATGTAATTACTGCCTATAAAAATACGCAAAGCCTTAATTGGCTTGGTTTAAGAATGCCAGGAACACAAATTCCTGGACTTATTACTGCTGGAACTTTTTTGGCAAGTGAAGGAGACATTTTCTGTGATGTTGTAAATAAAGAAAACGCTATTATGATAGAACTTAAAGATGAGCGTTACACTAAGTTAATTATTGAAGTAGAGAATCCAACAGCTGCAATAGAACTACTAACTAAACAAGGTTTTTAGTTTATTTGTAATAAGATCAGGTATTAAAGTTGAATTGTAAATCGTATATAAATAAATCGTAAATATAAATGTTAAGTGCAAGAAACATAACACTAGCTTATGGAAAAAGAGTGTTGTTCGACGAAGTAAATATTAACTTCATAAAAGGAAATTGTTATGGTGTAATTGGTGCTAATGGTGCCGGTAAATCTACATTTCTTAAAATTTTAAGTGGTGATATAGAACCCAATAAAGGAACTGTAGAAATTGGTAAGAATGAGAGAATGAGTTTCTTGAAACAAAACCAATTTGAGTTTGATGAGCAAACTGTATTAAACACAGTATTGATGGGTCACAAGAAAATGATGGAAGTAATGCAAGCCAAAGATGCCATTTACTTAGACCCAGAAGCTACTGAAGATGATTATATGAAGGCTAGTGAATTGGAAGGTGAGTTTGGTGAGATGGGTGGTTACACTGCAGAAAGCGATGCTGCTACTTTGCTTGGAAGTTTAGGTGTTACAGAACTATATCAACATTCGTTGATGAAAGAAATTCCAAGTAATTTAAAAGTTCGTGTGTTATTAGCTCAAGCTTTATTTGGTAATCCTGATATTCTTTTATTAGATGAGCCTACCAATGGTTTAGATATTGAAACGATTGGTTGGTTAGAAAACTTCTTAGCCGATTATGAAAACATTGTACTTGTTGTAAGCCATGATCGTCACTTTTTAGATGCTGTTTGCACACACGTTGCAGACGTTGATAGAGCTAAAATTAAAGCCTTTACTGGTAACTATACTTTCTGGTACGAGAGTTCTCAATTAATGGCTCGCCAGATAAACGATAAAAATAAGAAGAACGAAGATAAACGTGCTGCATTACTTGATTTCATTGCTCGTTTCTCTGCAAATGCAAGTAAAAGCAAACAAGCTACTTCTCGTAAAAAAGCTTTAGAGAAATTAACAATTGAAGAAATAGAACCATCAAACAGAAAATATCCAGGTATTATTTTTCAACCACTGAGAGAAGTTGGAAACCAGATATTGAATGTTGAAAACCTTAGTAAATCTGTTGACGGAAGAAAGTTATTTGATAAGGTTTCATTTAGTGTAAACAAAGGAGAGAAGATTGCTTTTCTTAGTAGAGATCCTTTAGCTGTTACAAGTTTTTTTGAAATTATTAATGATAAAGCAACTGCTGAAGGTGGCAAGTTTGAGTGGGGAACAACTATTACCAAAGCATATTTACCAGTTGAAAACAATGAATTTTTTACCGAAGGTTTGAGTTTAATGGATTGGCTACGCCAATTTGTACCACCAAATATTACTGATGCTGATGAACCTTTTATCAGAGGTTTCTTGGGTAAAATGTTATTTAGTGGAGATGATATTGCTAAAAAAACAAATGTATTAAGTGGAGGAGAAAAAGTTCGTTGTATGGTTAGCCGTATGATGTTACAAAACCCTAATTTAATTGTGCTTGATCAGCCAACCAATCACTTAGATCTCGAGAGCATTCAAAGCTTTAATGAAGGTTGTCAAAACTTTCCTGGTATCGTGTTAATTACTTCACATGATCATACATTTATGCAAACTGTTGCCAATAGAATTATTGAACTTACTCCAAATGGCATCATTGATAGGTTAATGACTTTTGATGAATATATGGAAGATAAAAGAGTAAAAGAATTGAGAGAAGAATTGTATAAATAGAAGATAGTTTTATAACAAGAAAGCCAACTTATTTAAGTTGGCTTTCTTGTTTGTATGAATGCGACTAATCAATTTATTTGACAAGTATTTTCTTAATATTATCACCTCCAAGTCCTATAATTTTTAAGAAGTATATACCTGTATTAATGTTGCCATTTTGTTTAAGATTTAAAGCAATATTGTTAGTTCCTTTTTGAAGTTCTACAGGCTGCTTCAAAATTGTTTTTCTATAAACACTTGTTAATTCAAAACTCACTGTTTTATTAGCTTTTGATACAACAGTAATTTTAACTTCGCCACTTGTAGGATTGGGACTAATAGACCAAACATCATTTGAGTTTTGGGTTTCTACTTTTGACTTTTGACTTAATAATATATTATGCTGATTAAAGTCTTTATCCCAAGCAGCAATATCGGTTATCGAGTTATCAATTGTTAGTTGTAAATCTGTCGACGGTCGACGGTCAACTGTCGACCGAAGAATCAAAACAAACAATTCAGTTCCATCTTCAAGCGTTCTTTCAACTGCATTTTTATCAGTCCATAAAAAACTGATATTACCATTGGTATTTGCTTGTGATGTATTGTAATCAAAACCTTGAAGGTTTTTGAAACCTTCAAGGTTTACAAATTCATAATTCTTATTATCAAAGTGAAGCGTGTATTGCATTGCAACAAGTTCTTTAAAGTTGTTTACTGTAATAGGGATTCTTACAACCGAATTCCCAATTCCCAATTCCTCATTCCTTAAAGTATAAACAAACTCCAC
>JANYEB010000211.1 GCA_025363355.1 Chitinophagaceae bacterium
GAGCTGTTAGATGTGTTCAGATTCTTACTATATATCCTCCCCTACAAAAAAAGAGCTGCATTAATGTTAGGAAAATACTTCAAAAGTGATTTCAATACTCAATGCGATTGGTTGAATGGAGCTTTTTTTATGTTTCCTAAAATTGCTTTGGTAAAGTTTCCACAACATAAACTAGACGAAAGATTTTTTATGTATGGAGAAGATCATTTATGGTGCTGGCAGTTTAAACAAATTGGCTATAATTCTTATTTCTATTGCGACGCAAAGATTGTTCATATTAATAATGGAAGCACAACAAAATCAAAACAATTGGCACTTAGAAAAATAATGCTAAAAAATGAGTTAGCTATTATAAAGGCAAGGAAAGATAATGGATTGTACTGTTGGTTTTTGGCTTTTCTTTATTCTGCAAAAGAAGGGGTTAGAATCTCAATAAAGTCCATTTTAAATTAATTTCATCTTCATTCTGCAATATTAATTTGATGTTCAAACTATTTACAATAATCATACTCTTTTTTTCTTCAAATGCTATCTTTTCACAAGACTATAACTATATTCATTACACTATCAAAGATGGGTTAGCTGGTAATACCGTTTATGGCGTTGCACAAGATAAAAATGGGTACCTGTTTTTTGCAACAGAAAATGGGTTAAGCAGATATGATGGAAAGGAATGGAAAACATTCACAGTAAAGGATGGTTTGCCAGATAATGAAGTATTAAAGGTATTCTCCGATAGTAAAGGCAGAGTTTGGCTTGGGCTGTTTAACAAATCAGTATGCTACTACTATAATGGCAAAATTCACAACTCAAAAAATGATTCTCTAATTAGAAAAATCAATTTAAAATCTTTTTTGAACAGAATTGTAGAAGATGAAAATGGGGATGTAATATTTTCAACAAATGGAGAAGTAATAAATATTACTCATTTGGGAAATGTCAAGTCTGTGTTCAAGCGAGACTCTAACGAAATAATTAATAACTCGAATATAGATTTACTAGTCACAAAGAATCTTTCTGATTCGGGTATATATATATATTATGGAAATTGTGTAAAAAAGTATAAGGGTAATAGTTTAAAACAACTTTCAATTGAAGAGGCTAATAATATATATTCATCTGCTAGCTGGAAAAAGTACGTAACCCAAAATTCTAGTTTCTTTAAATCATACAAATTCAATACTGCCGCCAGTAGTATAAATTCAGAAGATGTAATTTCAACGAAAGATATATATATAAATACATCAAGTGGTTGTTGGCATTTTTTTTATTTAGAAAAAGAGGTTATAGAACATTTTTTGCCAACTCAAAAAATTGGACATACTCTTAAGGATATTGAAGAAAATTATTGGTTTACGACTTTGGGCGAGGGGGTTTTTAGATGTCCGTCTAATCGAATTAACACGCATTCTATACCAAACGAAAATAGAAGTTCAAATAAAGAAATTTTTGCTATTACAAAACATAACATAGGTATTCTGGCAAATGCTTCCTACGGTAAAAATATTATGATTAAAAATGGCAATACTGTAATAATTAACAATTTCCAAAATAATATTAAGTATTCTATAAATAGAAATGAAATCAATAAAGGTCGTGCTGCTTTATTGATCAACAACAACACTTCCATCATTGGTTTTGATTCTTATCTGCTAAAACTTCAAAACAATCAACCAAGTTTTAACTATGATGTAATGCCTGTAAAGTCTGTTGAAAAAATAGATGATAATAATGTTATAGTTGCTACAGGCAACCACTGCTTTAAAGTTAGAGTGAGTGATTTAAAAATTGTTGATACTGTTTGGAATGATAGAACCACTTATGCTTTTTATCAAAATAAGCAATATTATATAGGCACATTAACAGGTTTGTATATAGTTGATGCCTATAAAAAACAAACCTATCTTGGTAATCTTAATGCTGCATTAACTCGCAGAATAGTTTGTATTAAAGCTGCTGCTGATGGAACATTGTTTGTTGCTACCGCAGATAATGGAGTTGTTGCTTTAAAGAATAATAAAGTTGTAAAAGTTTTTAATGATGAAAATGGATTAAGTAGCAATAGCTGCAAAACACTGCACATTAATAACAATGCTCTTTGGGTAGGCAGTATTAATGGCATTACAAAAATTGATTTAACTGATAAAAATAAAATTGTTCATTATTCAACAAGCGATGGATTGCCCAGCAATATTATTAATGCAATTTATTTTGATAATGCAGATAGCACTGTTTGGGTTGGTAGCCCAGATGGATTAACCTCTTTTAAAGAAAAAGATATTGTATCTAAATCTATCTGCAACTTAGTAATACAAAGTATTACAGTATCAAATAAAGCTCTTGCTACTGACAGTAATAATTATTATTTAAAACATATAGATAATAATATTCGCTTTCAGTTTGTGGGTATATCATTTCGTTCTGGAGATGATATTACTTACACTTATATGCTAAAAGGGTTAGATAAAAATTGGCATCAAACCAAAGATCGTAGTCTCAATTATCCAACACTTGAATCTGGTGATTATACATTGCTGTTATATGCAACCAACAAGTTTGGTATTATAAGCAAAACCTTTCAAATTAAATTTACTATTGCTACACCTTTTTGGGAAACAATTTGGTTTAGGGGTTTAATTGCTTTTCTTGTTATTGCAGCAATATATTTTTTCTTGAAAAGACGATTCGATAAAGCTAAAAAAGTACAAGCAGAAAAAGCGTATGTTAAACAACAGCTAGCAGCTATGGAGCAGTTGGCTTTGCAAGCACAAATGAACCCTCATTTTATTTTTAATTGTCTTAATTCTATTCAGCAGTTTACTATGCACGATGATAAAGAAAAAGCAAATAAATACCTTACAGATTTTGCAGTATTGGTTCGCACAACACTTGATAATTCTGGAAAAAAAGATATTACAATTGCCGAAGAAGCTTTGTATTTGGGCAGATATTTAGAACTAGAACAATTACGTTTTGGCGATAGTTTTACTTACGATATTATTATTGATGAATCTGTTGATAAAGGCTTTACTAAAATGCCAGCAATGTTGTTGCAACCTTATGTAGAAAATAGTTTGAGACACGGAATTAGATTGAAAAAAGAAGGTAAAGGAAATGTTAAAGTTGTTTTTTATGAAGAAAATAATTACTTAATTTGTTCTGTAAAAGATAATGGAGTAGGCAGGGCTGCATCGGCAAAAATAAAAACACAGCAGCACATAGAATATCAGAGTAAAGGAATGCAGTTAACAGCTAAAAGGATTGAATTATTAAATACAGAAGTTACTCACAAAGCATCGGTAACTATTATAGATTTAATGGATGATAATAATATTGCAATAGGTACCGAAGTTATTTTAAAAATTCCTTTAGAATGATAGTTCCAATTTGCAATAAACAATTAGCAATTGTTAATGGATAATTTGCAATTTTTAATAAAAAATAACAAACCAAAAACCAGAAACTAGAAATAAATAATGCCCAAAATTAAAACCATTATCATTGACGATGAACCTGGCAATATTGCTACGTTAACCAAAATGGTTGCAGAATATTGCACAGACGTTGAATTATTGGGCACTGCAAATGATATTCATCAAGCAGAAAAATTGATTCGTCAACACCAACCCGATTTAATATTTTTAGATATTGAAATGCCACACGGCAATGGGTTTGATTTGCTAAATAACCTTGCCCCAATTAATTTTGAAGTAGTTTTTGTTACAGCTTTCAATGCTTACGCTATACAGGCTTTTAAATATTCGGTGGTTGATTATATTTTAAAACCTGTAAGCATTAACGACCTAAAAAATGCTGTAATAAAAGTACGAAGCAAAGTAGAAAAACACCAATTAAATCAACGTATAGATTATTTATTAGACAATTTAAAAACAGAATCTAGTGGAAGAAAAAAAATTGGTATTCCTACGCCAGATGGAATCGTTTTTGAGCAGATAGATGATATTATGTATTTAGAAAGCGAGAGCAGTTACACAACCATTTTTCTAAAAAATAATCGCAAAGAAGTTGCATCAAAAAATATTGGTGAATTGGAAGACTTGTTGCCCCCAAAACTTTTTTGCAGAATTCATAAATCTTACCTCATCAACATAAACTACATAAAAAAATATGTGAAGGGTAGAGGTGGCAATGTGATTATGGAAGATGGCACTTCTATTGATGTTTCTCAAAGAAAGAAAGACGAATTTTTAAAGTTGTTAGAATCCTAAATAAAAGTCAATCTAAAGACAAAACAAAGCTAATTTGTTGTGTAAATAAACCACTTATTAGTAAGTTGATACTTACATAAGTTTAATTTGATATTGTGATAATTAGCCATCTCTAAACTTGCCATTCTAAGTCTGTCGTAGAATATTTTAAAATCAATTTTCTAATATATCTAATTAAACCTTTTACTCGTTCCTTGCCCAAATCAACTCGTTCCTTGCCAAATTAACTCGTTCCTCAATTGCTACTTTTTTGTATTGAACCATTTTCTATTTTGCAATCAGTTTAGCAACAAATGTTAAACGATTAGTTCTTTACAAATGGTAAAATTTCAATTAAACCATTAAGGGTGATTAGTTACTTGGCAGGTTTGTATTTGTTAGCATTTATAAGCAAGCAAACAAACTTGCTAGGTAGCTTTTCTAATTTCAGCAGTAAATAAAAAATGTCATTTAGTTACCTAATGAATATAAAAAGTTGGTGAATGAATTCATTTAGTTACTGAATGAATATAAAAAGTTGGTGAATGAGTTTATTTAGTTACTGAATGAATATAAAAAGTTGGTCAATGAATTCATTTAGTTACCTAATGAACATAAAAAGTTAGCCAATGAATTCATTTAGTTACTAAATGAATATAAAAAGTTGGTGAATGAGTTTAAGAAGAATAAAACAGATGGTTCAATAAATTATAAACTGTAAACAACAAACTGTAAATCATAAAATTTAATAAAATGAGCAGGAAATCGCTTTGTAAACGCAATTATCGTCAAGCTGGAAATCTTATTGTGGAAGATAGGGCAGAAGGAGTTAAAACTGGTATCTACAACAATGCTACAACTTTTGTTGCACCACCAATTACCCAAGCCATTTTTGCTACAAATATTCTTGCATATGCAAACACTCGTAAAGCACACGAGCAAGGAGGCACTGCACAATTACCTGCTTTTACAGCTGCCCGAAAAGTATTGGTAGATAATATAGATGTATTGGCAAACTATGTTGATGGTATTGCAAAAGGCGATGCACAACTTGTTAAACTAGCAGGGTTCGATGCTACAAATGATGTAGCAGATATTGCATCAAAAGCAATTAACACAGCACCAGCAACCCCACAAAATGTAACGTTTAAACGCATAGAAAATAATAGCGGACAAATGGTTGCCGAATGCGAATTATATGGCACAGGCTATAGATATATTAGTTTTTTAGTAGAAAACAATCTTTTACCTGCAGGTGTTTTGGTAGATGATAATGGCAATATAACCATACCAGCAGGTGTGTCTGTAAATATTGTAATAAATGTTAGTTTACAACGAAAAAAACTGTTTAAAGGGTTAACCCCAGGCTCTAATTACAATGTGTATTATGTGGTGCTAAACACCAAAGGAGCAAGTGGCATTAGTGCAGGCAAAGCAATGATGTGTGGGTAAATGATATTGATAATGTAACGATTTTAAGTTTTTAGGTAAGTAAAGTAGTAATATGGTTTCAGTAGCTTTTTTGCAAGTGAAACATATTAAGTTTAGGTTTTAGTTTTTCGTTCAGGTGTTCGGTTATTACGATATGTTTTCTTTAATACTAATCACACAATCAACCGTAAAACTGCTTCTTTTTCCTACTTTAGAGAAGCAGTTTTTAAAAAATAGCAAAAGAAAGATTCCTTTATTCCCCTTTAGGGATAAGGGGTAAAATAATTGTTGTTTATGCAAATAGGCAATGTGTAAACTTCAAATCTTGGAAGCCTTGTGGTGTAAACAGCCACGCCAAGTTAAATAGCAAACTCTTTTAGATGCATATAAAAGAGTTTGATGTTTACAAAAAAACAGCCCATCCTCACTCTTGAAAAATAGGGACAGGCTGCTTGAGAATTAAAGTTTAGGTGGAATAAAATACCCCTGCCATTCACCTTAAAGAGTGAGGGTAGGGAAAAATTTAAAGCCCAACAATTTTTTGATGGGTAAGTGGTAAATATTGTAAGCTAAAGAGTTTAACTAAGGGCTAAGGTTGCAAAGCAACAAGCCAATAAATAACACAAACTCGACTGGCGATAAAATGTTTGCTACAAAACAATTTTTCTTAACCCGCTCTTGCTTTTATAGAAGCAAAAGCAAAACAGTTTTTTGTATGAAAAAAGTAATTTTAGGCATATTTGTCTTGGTGTTTTGTTTGAGTAGTTTTAAAGGGATGGCACAGGAGGCAATTCCTTTCACAGAAGAAGAAGGGTTAAACTTCAAATCAGAACTATTAGAGTTAATTGGAGCTAAAAAAGTAGTTGTATCAACTGGTAATTATGAAATTAAATTTGATGAACAAAATCCAAATGGTTATGTAATATTCAATTTGGAGGAATATGATGGTCCTTCTGCTGGTATTACATCGGCAAAAATTGGCATACGAATAGCCGTAAGGGAAAGAAAATGTGGTGAAAATCAATTTTATTCTCATTGTTTGTGTGGTGTTGGCTTCAGATGCGGAACTACAACTGTTCAGCCTGCTGGGTATGATGATTTTGATATGAGAACAAACAATCCTCATATAGCAAGTACAGAAATTTCAATAAACCCCGAAAATAAAACAGTTATATTTAGGTTTACAAATCCTGTGGAGTGGAGTAAATTGAATGACAATTAATATTAAGACAAACCAAAAATTAATGCAGTATTGATACTTGTATTTGAAACGATAGGAAAAGCACAATACTGCACTTCTTAATACTTATCATAAAAACATTTAAAATGAAATACTTGCTAAGTCTTATTCTAACTATTGCTTTAAATTATTCTTACTCACAACAAAATGGTTCTTGTATATTCTCCTCAGTAAACCTTGAAAAGTTAGATTCATCAAAGCCCACTATTTTTTTTACTCTGGTATCTTGGTGTGGTGAAAATTTAGACGATATTGCTTTTTTGAATAAGGCATTTAAAACTAATAGAGATAAAATTAATTTTGTAGTTTTATTAGATACGAATCTGACCAAGTATTCAAAATACTACAGAAATTTTTTAAATCTTAAATCAGATAAAATAATATCACTTAATGATTGTTTTCCGACTTGTTTTAAAAATAGAAAAGAGGCAAAAGATTATGCTAAGCAAATAAATAAAGTATTTAATACAACTTTAAAAATAACAGGTCCATCGACAATGTTTGAATATTATAAAGGGAAAGTCACTTTCTTTTTTGCAGATAGGAATAATAAAGATTTTATTGATTTTTTAAATAATTTAAATTAACAAGTATTTTTCTTAACTTTTAACCGAACTTTTATCCTCGTCTGTATAACAAAGCCTAATATTTTTTTTATTGAGAGGGAAATACTAACAAATCATAAGTATATAGTACCTAAAAGTAATATTTTAATAATAGTTTTTTACGCAAATAGGCAATGTATAAACAACAAATCTTGGAAGCCTTGTGGTGTAAACTACCACGCCAAGTTAAATAGCTAACCGTTTTAGATGCATATAAAATAGTTTGTTGTCTACAAAGAAACAGCCCATCCTCACTCTTGAAAATAGGGACAGGCTGCTTGAGAATTAAAGTTTAGGTGGAATAAAATATCCCTACCGTTCACCTTAAAGAATAAAGGTAGGGAAAAATTAAAGCCCAACAATTTTTTGATGGGTAAGTGGTAAATATTGTAAGCTAACGAGTTTAACCAAGGGCTGCGATTGCAAAGCAACAAGCCAATAAATAACACAAATTCGGCTAGCAATAAAATGTTTGCTGCAAAACAATTTTTCTTAACCAGCTTTAGCTTTTATAAAAGCTAAGCACAACAAATTTTCGTATGAAAAAAGTAATTTTAGGCATATTTGCCTTAGTGTTTTGTTTAAGTAGTTTTAAAGGGATGGCACAGGAAGTTCAATTAGACTTCAAAAAAGCTAAACAAGAAACACAGTTTGGTTTTATGATGTTGAATGGGTTTACTTCTGTATTTCAAGGAAATTCTGCTTCAATTTTTGACAAGGGCGAAAACTTTAAATTTCATCAAGAGATTTCAACGAATACAAATTACGTGATAGTTGATGATGGTGAAACTTCAGGTGAAATCAAGGTTGCAAATAAGGAAGACGAAAATGAATTCATTTCATTAGTAAAATTAAGTTCAGATGCATCAACAAGTAAATATAAAGTTACATATTCAGTTAACAACAAAGATTTAATAAACATAGAAGAACCAATGATTCTTTATCTAAACCAACCAAACGTAACAGTTAGTGAATGGGTATGGTGGGTTGTTTCTGGAGCTGTTGCCATTGTTAAGTACTGTACAGATGATTCTAATGCAACAGATGCCTGCCAATCGGCTATTGATAATTGTACAAAAGCTGGGGGTTTGCCATCTGTTAAAATTGATAAAGGATGGTTTTCTTCAAGCTGTACTGTGACTTGTGGGAAAAAGTAGGGGAAATAAGTGCACAATTTTTAATAATTAGTGTCTTCAAATTATTTAGTGTCTTCAAATTATATTGCAAATTCAATTAATGACAATTTAGTTGAATTTGCAATATTTAAACTTATTTCTTAAACATCAGTTACCTAGAAATTTTAAACATTTTTTATGTTAAGAAACAAAAAACAAAACTGGCTAATTTATAGTGGAACTTTGAGTTTACTACTTTTTATAATATTTGCTGTAATCTTAGGTATCGGCGAAAATAATTCACGTAGTAGTAGTTTAGGTAGCGTTAGTTTTTTATTTTTAATAATTACTGCCACAATTGTAGCACCAGTTTATGAAGAGTTTGTGTTTAGAGGCTTTTTTTCGAGTAAAAAATATGTAAAAATCGTTTCTGTTGTTTTAACTTTTTCTATTAGTTCATTCACATTCTATAAAAGCTACGGAATTATTGAATGCTGTTTTTTTATATTAATTTTTTTATCGCTGGCGTTTGTATATTTAAAGAATAAAAAACTTCCTTCAGTCATACTCATTTCAAATGTTTATGCATTTGTTTTCGCATTCGTACACTGGACAAAGCAAGATTTTCAAAACGCAAATACATCTTATCTTTTCTTATCGCAGCTAGCATTAGCGTATTTTCTAATTTGGATTACGATAAATTGGGGATTATCAAAATCAATCCTAGTGCATATATTGTACAATAGTATTTTGTTTTTTGTTGGCTCATATAATTTGTTTTTTGAGGACGGCTCACAACAGCAGAAAGTAACAGATACTTATGAAATAAAATGGTCAAAAGTTTCAATATTAAACGTAAAATCGTTACAACATAATACAGACAGCACTTACAAGCTTACTAATACGAATTTAATTGAACTTAATAGGAATTTTTTAAACAACAAGTTAGACAGTTACAAATTTGTTAATAATCCTTATCAAAAATTTGATTTTTCGTTTGAGTTAAAGAGAAGAACTACAAGTTATGAAAATTTACAAAATCAATTTATTAATGCTTTGTCAGATGTAAAACTTATTTCTTCTAGGTGATTGTTTATTTTAAGTGTGCGACATCACTTTTAATTTTTTCCAGATATACGCCAAAAGTGAGTATCATAAACTCTAATTGCTTTTAGACACTAGCTTACATCACTTGCTTTTAGTAACCTAACAAATGTTCAAACAACTTACCATATTATTTTTTCTTGTAATCCTTCAATTCAAGGGGTTTGCACAATACTATTCAGATAGCACAACCCTAGCACAAGAAAAACTAAGCAAACAATTTATTGCTGCTACAGATTATGCAGATGCAGCCATTAATAGTATTGCAGCATTAAATGGTTTAATAAAAAAAGAAAACTACCGCAATAAAATATCTAGTTATAATAACCCAACCAGTAGCGATATGGGTTTTAATTTACAGCTAGAAATTCAAACAGCTTTAAAACCATTGTTGGATAAAGTAAAAAATGTTAGCCCAAATAAATTTATGGATGTGGTGGGTAGTTTGGTAGGTAATCAAAATAATGGTGTAGCAAAGAATATAATACCAGCTATTGGCATATTTAATACACTCACTAGTCTTGTTGGCAATTTAACTGTAACAGAAAAAAAGATTTCCAAAAACGATTTAGATAGTTTTATGCTAAGTATTAGCAAATATTTTGGTCAGTTTGAAAAGCTAAATCGCATTAATCAACAGTTTGATATTAGTATTGATAAGCTAGATTTAAGACTGCAAGAATTGCAAGTTGACTTAAAAGATTATCTGCTTGATTTAATTAGTGCCTACAATGCTACAGTACAAAGAAATAACCTTAAGCAAAAAAACATAGAAGAACTTTTTTTAAAGTATCTTGACAAAACAGCAATAGAAACCACAATTGCTAATGCTTTTGCAGATGAAAATAATAACAAGCAGCCCTATTTCCCTGGAGATGCTATAAAAACTGCTAAAGATATTACTAGTACAATTCAAAAAATATTTGTAGAATATCAAAAAATATATACTGCAAACTATAACGACATTAAAAATATTTTGCAAGAGAGTAAATTGCTAGGTAAGAACATTAATACCAAACAAGTTGATAATAGTTTAGACGAATTGCAGGGTTTATACAATGATAGCAAAAATGCAGACATTCTTAATCTGCGTTCAAATACTTTGGCAGAAAGATTAAAAACACTTGTGAATACTGAAAAACCAAAAAAATAATGCTATTCTAATTAGTTAATTAACCTCAAAATTCTTGAAGTACCCAACCTTCAAGGATTTTTTGTAGTAGTATATATTAAGTTTTGTATAACTATTTAAAAGAGAGTTACAAACTAATTCAATAACCAAACAATCACCTATTTTTGAGAATGTTTTTAAAGCAAGCAATCATATCATTATTCCTCATTATTTGTTTTTGGGGCAGTTCATATTCTCAAGTTAATTTAACACAA
>JANYEB010000183.1 GCA_025363355.1 Chitinophagaceae bacterium
TATTGTGCTTCAGTTCGGGCTCGACGTTATAAATTTGGCTTATGAATAAAACATCAGCAATATTGCAATTATCAACTTCAGTTATGGGCTGACGGAATTCTAATTCCCCAACAAACGCCAAGCCTTTTTCGTTGGTGGCAACTTTTACAGACTCCGAATCAATGACAGAAAACTTAAGATTAAATAAAGTTTTAGTTGGACTTAAGAAAATACTTAGCCAAAATCCAGACTTTAAAAATATTGAGATCGAAACAAATTTTATTTTAATAAAAAATGGAAGGAAAGATATCGTTGGGACAATATTTTATTTCATAGTAATCCTAATTGTTCCGACAGTGTTATTAATCGTTGAAGTAACTAAAAATGAAAGCTACTATACATTAATACTTTTGACACTATTTTTATACTTATTTGGTAGAGACTTTATTAAAATTTTACAAAGCGAAACAACTCTATGTATTAATCTTTTGGAAAAAAATATTTTAGTTGAAAAATCAAATGGCATTTTCGGAAAATATTTGTCTAAACATCAAATACCCTTTGAAGACATTTGCAAAAGCGAATTTATTGACAAAGTAGTACATCACAAGTACAGCTCAACAAGATGGAACGAATTGACCATTACAAATAAAAGTAACAAGAAAATTATATTGACAAGTTTCAATTCAAAATATCCTGAGAGTTATATTGGGTCTAAAATTAAATTACTTATCGACACAATAATTTGGACTGAAAAGCAAAAGAGATAAAACTACAGCCAACATATGGTTTGGCATTATTGGGGCTTGATGAATATTGCCTCAGCATTTGTTCTTTATTGTACTTCAGTTCGGGCTTGACGTTATAAATTTAGCTTATGAATAAAACATCAGCAATATTGTAATTATTGTGCTTCGGTTATAGGCTGATGGAATTCGAATTCCCAACAACGCCAAGCCTTTTTCGTTGCAGCTATATTAACGCACACCATTCACAAACAACAAAATATGATAAACTTAAAAAAATATAAATTCACTGATGAGGATGACGTTTGGGAAACTGAAGAACAAATAAGCGGAACTCAAGAATTTATGGAGGACATTAACAATCGGAAAGGTTATGTAACTTTTAATTTAGAAATGAATAGTGACATTGAAGGCTTGAATTTTGAGAAACCACAGGCCTTTCAACAAAATGCCTTAAACTATTTTATAGACAATCAGACCAAAATATTTTATTCATTATGTCAAGCAGTGATTGAACATTATCCAAACCTTATAAAACTATATGGCTCAGACATCGTTCCTGAGTTAAAACTTGTATCAGATGTGAAACACAACATTTCAATAAGTACTATTCATATTTTAGGTGAAGAAAAGGACGATTTTAGTTATCTGGGTTTTGACTGCGGTTGTACTTGGGACGATGAACACGGTTTGGGTATAGTGATGCACAAAGAAAGATGTATAGAAATTGGTCAACACGATACAGCCTTTATGTGTTACGAGGAAATACTGAAAGATAAAATGACAGAGGAAGAGTGGAGAATTTATACTGAGGAAAAAGAAAGTCGTATTGCCCATAACATTGCTTTTGGCTACGAAGGAGCAGGCGAAATTACAAGAACTCAAATCGAAGAAAAAAGTAAGCTAGAAAAAAAATGGTGGCAATTTTGGAAATAAAAATACAGCAGCCAACATTTTATTTTTTGTTAACAAACCAAAAGAATTTATAAATATTTTGCAGACCCAGCATCTGCTAAAATGAGAAATAAGTAAAATGAAACTTCAAACAGAAAGGCTAAAGTTTAGACAAGTATCCATTGATGATGTAATCAATATTCACGAATTACACTCTTTGCCCGAAACAGACCAGTTTAACACATTAGGAATTCCTGAAACAATTGAGGCAACAGAGAAAATTATTAATCAGTGGTTGGTTGCACAAAACTCAAATCCACAAGCATCTTACATATTTTGTTTAGATTTAGTTGAAACCAATCAATTCATTGGGCTTATTGCTTTGAATATGGGAAAGCCAAATTATAAAACTGCTGAAGTTTGGTATAAAATTCATTTAAACTATTGGAATAAAGGCTATACAACTGAGGCTTTGACAAAACTTTTAGACTTTGCATTTAACAATCTTGAACTTCATAGAATTGAAGCTGGTTGTGAAGTTGAGAACATTGCTTCAATTAAAGTGCTTGAAAAAGTAGGTATGATTAGAGAGGGAAGAAAAAGAAAAAAGTTACCGATAAGAGGGGAGTGGAAGGACAACTATTTTTATGCAATTTTAGAGGAAGATTTTTCTAATTTTAAATAGCTTCGCTAACAATATTTGCAAAAATAAATATGCAAATAACATAACATTCTAAATAAATATTATCAACCAATGAAAAATAGAAAACAACTATCACCACAACAACAAAAGGAACTTTTAGAGGTATTTAAAACAAGATTCGATAAAAATATCAACCGACATAAAGGTATTGAATGGGCTAAAGTGCAAGCAAAACTTGAAGCCAATGCCGAGAAATTGTGGTCGCTAAACGAAATGGAAAATACAGGTGGAGAGCCTGATGTTGTTGGCTATGATAAAAAGACTGATGAGTATATTTTTTATGATTGTTCTGCCGAAAGTCCAAATGGTCGTAGAAGCTTTTGTTATGATAGCAAAGCACTAGAATCAAGAAAGGAGCATAAACCCAAGAATAATGTTATAGATGCTGCAACAGCTATGGGTGTTGAACTTTTAAATGAAGAACAGTATAGATCTTTGCAACAACTTGGTAAATTTGATACTAAAACATCTAGCTGGATTAAAACCCCTGATAACATTAGAAAACTTGGAGGAGCCATCTTTGCAGATTTTCGTTACGATACTATTTTTGTTTATCATAACGGAGCAGAATCTTATTATGCTGGAAGAGCATTTCGTGGCTCGTTAAGAGTCTAAATACGCAATTGCTATTTCAACATTAAATTAAATATGAATTTATTTACTGATGCTTGTTTCTTTGTGGCAACAAATTGTAAATCTAAAATCACTCAATCGTAAATGCTATTTCTTGTTCCCACACCCATTGGCAATTTAAAAGATATCACACTTCGTAGTTTAGATGTACTGCAAGCAGCTGATGTTATTTTATGCGAGGATACAAGAACTTCATCTAAATTACTTTCCCATTATAACATTTCAAAACCTGTATCTCCATATCATCAACATAACGAACATAAAATTGTTGAGCATTTAATTACTCAAATGCAAGCTGGTAAAACCTTTGCATTGATTACAGATGCAGGTACACCTGCAATTAGCGACCCTGCTTTTTTATTGGTTAGAGAATGTATTAAACAGAATATTAAAGTAGAATGTTTGCCTGGTGCAACTGCTTTTGTGCCTGCACTGGTGAACAGTGGATTAACAACTAATCGTTTTGTGTTTGAGGGATTCAT
>JANYEB010000192.1 GCA_025363355.1 Chitinophagaceae bacterium
TAATGTTTTTAGTGTAAACCTATTTTAGGACAAGACAGTGGGGGTAAGCCAATTTTATCATTGGACTTTTTCAATAATTAACGCTTCTACAAGCTCAGCGTGACAAATACGTTGTTTTAAAGTGTAATCTGTCATCCTGAGCCAGTAGAAGGATGTTGCAAAAAGTCATTTCCGCAGAAATCTATTTTTTGCGTTCAGCAATTCTAAAAATTGCTTTCAATAAACATAAAATAATAAGGGTCATTAAATTGCTTTAATGACCCTTTCTTACACAAAACCAAACTACTATTATAAATCGGCTGTTTTAAGTTTTTTAGGGAATTTAATATCGGCAGTTTGAGCAACGCCATTTCTTGTAAACTTCACTTTGTAAGTTTCGCCTTCTTTCAAATTCTTTGTTTTCTCTTTTTAATCATCTACAGTCTTAATAGCTTATCCATTCATTTCATTAATAATATCATCTTTTTGTAATCCAGCATTGGCAGCAGGGGTATTCTCATCAACTTCTAAAACTTTTACACCACTGCCTTCTTCTACATCTTGAATCTTAATGCCCATTTTGGGTTTATTGGTTCTTAGCAACATTTTAAAATCTCCATTTGATTTGCCTTTTCCAAATGGAAACATTTCCATTGGCATATCTTCCATATTATCAAACTTAAAAACCCTTTCTTTTTGCATTTGATTTTTACCTAAAGTAGCGGTTGTAGTTTTTGTTTTACCATCTCTTAAATATGTTATTGTTACTTTATCTTCTGGATTGTGTTTGCCAATAGCTTGCACTAAATCATCACTTGTTTCAATTTTATAGTCATTAATTTTTGTAATGATATCATCTTTTTGTAGCCCAGCTTTTTCAGCAGCACTTTCTTTAGACACAGTAGAAATTTTTGCACCTTTTTCATCTTTGGCTGTAACCACTCCTAACATAGCTTTGTTCATTGGCATATCACCCAAATCAAAATTTCCTTCAAAATCTTCTAAAAAATCTGGTGCATTTGGTGGGGTTGGAGGAGTTGGTGCATTAAATCTTCTCATTTTTCTCATATATGGAGCCACAATACCAAGATGATCAGCACTGCCTTTTAAAACTCTAATATCTTCATCAGTCATTTTATCAACAGGCTTTCCATTAATGGTAATATTATCTCCATCAACCATCACGGTTATTCTTTTGTTCTTAGTAATTTTTTTATCGTCAGATGATTGTTCAATGGGTTCTCCATTCACAATTATTTTATCATCATCAACAATTACAGTCGTTTTTTCAGTCTTTTTGCCTTTACCAGTTTTCTTGATAATTACTTTTTCTTCTTTTTTTACTTTTAGGGCATCTTCACTTTCTTGAGCAAATGATTGAACACAAAAGCCCGATAAAACAAGAGCCGAAGCAAGAATTTTCTTTTTCATAAATGTATTTTTTTTGATGTACTAATTTTTTCGTAGGTCAAAAGTAGGGGAAAATATTTAATACGAAATGTTTCGGATTTGTTAAAATTTTGAAATCTATTGTAAAATATTGATGTTAGTAGAGCAATTGCTGCATAAAACAGTACCTTAGTGAAAATTTTTTAGTCAGAAGCAGCGAAAAGCTTTTGTAATGCATCATTAGTTTATCCAAAACATAAAATCGATTGACTGAGCAGGAAATTATATCAGGTTGCATCAGGCAAAATAAACAATGCCAACGATTATTGTTTGATCAATATGCGGGTAAGTTTATGACTTTATGTTTAAGATATGCCAATAATCAAATGGAAGCTGAGGATATGATGCAAGAGGGTTTTATTGCCATTTTTAAAAATATTGAACAATACAAAAACAATGGTGCTTTTGGTGGTTGGATGAGAAAGGTTATTGTGAATGCTGCTTTAAATATTTTGCGTAAAAATAAATTGCATTTTGTTGATATTGAAGATACAAGCTCATATCAGCCAAGTGTAGATGCTTACTCTTACTCTAATATGGGAGAGGAGGATTTAATGAAACTAATTAATGCTTTGCCAAAAGGATATAAAGTAGTTTTTAACCTTAGTATTTTTGAAGGTTATAGCCACGAAGAAATTGGAAAAATGTTAGATATTCAACCAGCAACAAGCAGAAGCCAATTGGTGAAAGCTAGAAAAATGTTGCAACAACAAATTATTGAACTTGAAAAAATTGCTGTATAATGACAAATAAATTATTCGACAGTTTTGTAAATGATAAACTTAAAGACTACGAAAGCCCTGTGCCAGATGGTCTTTGGGAAAAAATCATTGCAGAAGAAGAAAAACCAAAAGTTGTTTTTTGGTGGAATGATAAAACGCTGATGATTGGTGTTGCTTTATTACTATTTATTTCGGGTATTGGGTATTATGCTGTGAGCAAAAAATCTAATATTGATTTAATTAGTGCTAATGATAAATCAAACCAACTATATAAATTCAACACAAACAATGATAAAGTAAACAGCAATTCAATAGATAAAAACAATTCAATCAATACAACAAATGCTGCAACCACCAACCAACAAACTGGTAACGAAAAAAATGTTGCATGGAATGCCGAATTGAGTAATAATGTAAAAGAAAAAAATGTTAAACAAACAACACAAACCAATTTAGATGACAATAATGAGAAGGCTTTAAGTGTAAATAGTGCAAATGATTTTAAGGTTAAAAAGGCTACTACTGAAAATATAAAAAGAATGTTCAGTTCTAAAAAGAATGCTACAAAAAATCAAACATTCTCAGTAAAAAAACAATCAATCTTAAATCAACTTAAAGATGGGTTTAAATTGAATGAAAGCATTTTGGGTAGTGAGTTTTATGAAACACATCAACCAAGAGAAAATGGTATTTTAGTGATGCAAGAATCCAACGTAGAAAGTGCTAATAATTTGAAAGAAAAACAAGTTTTAGCTTTAGGAAAATTGTTTAGTGGATCTGATGATTGCCCAACTACAAGAGGAACTTATAGAAATGATACTTATGTAGAAGCTTATGTTTCTCCAGACTTTGCATTTAAGAATGTAGTGAGCACAAAAGCTGGAAATGATGCTTACTTGCAAAAGAAAGATAGCAGCGAATCAATGAGTTTAGGCTATACAATTGGAGCAAGATTTAGCAAATCAATTACCAATAATTTATTATTAAAAGCTGGTTTGCAATATTCACAAATGAGCGAAAAATTTACATTAAGAACAGAGAATGATAGAAGACAAACTATCGTTATCAATTCACATACAATTGTTCGTCCTAATTTGCCAGATACAACTATTAGCGATACTTCTGTTTTTGTTCAAATTGGTTATAGAGTTAGAACAAATATGAATTACTATAAAAGCCTTGAAATACCTGTGATACTTTCTTACGAATTTCCGCAGCGTGATGAAAGTAAATGGAAATTAGCTTTAAACGTTGGTGCTATTGTAAACATTACTTCTTGGTATGATGGAAAAACAATTGATGCTGGTTATAATTTAGTAAACATTGGAAGCAAATCGAATAATGGATTTTATAAACATCAATTTGGGGTTAGTTTATACGGAGGCTTAAGTGTTATTAGAAATATTACACAAAACTTAGATGTTTTTGCTGAGCCATATTTTAGATATGGTTTATACAATGTTCAAGGTGGTGCAGGATTTAATCAAAAATTCAATTTAGCTGGTATTCAGTTTGGAGCAAGATTAAAAATTAGCAAAAACAAACATTTATGATTTTTCAGGCAACGATTTAATAAAATCTTGCATCAATATATTAGACACGATTTATGAACAGATTTTTACAAATATTAACCGTAACAATTATTACATCTTTTTTTGCTTCTTGCACAAAAAGTACAGATAAATTTACTCCTTACTCAACTGCTGAACTAAACGATATTAGTTGGTCTAGCAATGGTATTGCAGATGCTAAGGCAAAGCAGATGGTAAGCCTTTTATCAAAACCTATATTTTCATCAATTTTTAATGCTACAAATGGTGCTGTTGTTGATGTTGATGATAATGTTCAGCTGGCTTTGCCAAGTAATTCTTATTTATTGGATGGAAATAATTATAACAAAACAAATGCAAATTTTTCAGTAAAAGAGCTATCAAAAAAAGGAGATTTTATTAGAAATTTAGCATCAAGTACAAACAGTAACTTAATACAAGAAACTAAGGGTGCTTTTCTTTTAAATTTAACAAGTGATAGTGGCTTTAGTTTATCACTAACAAAAAATAGTTCTTATAACTTAAGACTAATAGATTCTGTTTTATCTCAAGATTATAAATATTTCACTGGCAGTTCAAGTGCTACAAATGAAGGTGGAATTAGTTGGAGTTTGGCAGATAGTGCTGCTGGTAATTTTATGCAGCAAACCAGTATTTTGGTACAAGGAGCAACTAAAAATGCTTACGAAATAACTAGCAATAAATTAGCTTGGGTAAGCATTGCAAAGCCCCTAACTTTCAACAGTTATGTTAATAGTAGCGTGGTGTTACCACAAAATTTTACAAATAAAACAACAATGGTTTTTGCTGCTTTTGCAGATTACAATGTTGTGTTGCAGTTGTTGCCAGACTATGCTAGCAAAACATATTTAATGAAAGATATTCCTTTAGGCATTGGTATCAAGTTGATATCAATCTCATATATAGACAACCAGTTTTATTTGGGCAAACAAGACATTACAGTTTCTAAATCTGCACAATATTCAATTAGTCCTGCAATTACACCTATTACAGTTGCAGACTTAAATTCTTTTTTGGATGGGTTATAGTTTTTTCGATTATGGTGGAAAAAGGATTGTGAGTAATTGCAGTCCTTTTTTATTGCTCTTTATTTTACAATTCCCTAATCTTTGCAAAATCTTCAAAAAATGCTAGCAACAAAATCCCCAGCTATTTTATTACTAAGTGATGGTTATGTTATAAAAGGGTTTCACTATGGGAAAAGTGGAACTAGTGTTGGTGAAATTTGTTTTAATACAGGAATGACGGGTTATCAAGAGGTTTTTACAGATCCAAGCTATACTGGTCAAGTTGTAATAATGAACAATGTGCACATTGGAAACTATGGAACTAAAGAAACTGATGTTGAAAGTGCATCTGTAAAAATAAAAGGACTTATTTGCAGAAATTTCGAAGAGCAGTATAGTCGTCTTCAGTCTAAAAAAAATCTAAACGAATATTTAATTGAAAACAACATTGTTGTTATTGATGGCGTTGATACAAGGGCTTTAGTTACTCACGTTAGAACAAAAGGGGCTATGAACTGTATTATTTCTTCTGAAATTTTTGATGAAGAAACATTAACTGAAGAGTTGGCAAAATGCCCAAGTATGGATGGTTGCGAATTAGCAAGTACTGTTAGCACTGCAGAAGAATATGAACTTGGTGATTCTAGTTCTAATTTGAAAGTTGCTGTTCTAGATTTTGGTATTAAGAAAAATATTTTGAATTGTTTGGTTGAAAGAGGCATTCACGTTAGAGTACATCCTGCTAAAACAAGTTTTGAAAGACTGAAAGCGTTTAGCCCAAATGGTTACTTTATTTCTAACGGCCCTGGAGATCCAGCCTCAATGCCTTATGCTGTTGAAACTATAAAAAGTGTATTGAAAGAAAATAAACCTGTTTTTGGAATTTGTTTGGGTCATCAATTGTTGGCACTTGCAAATGGAATTGGCACTTTTAAAATGCATCATGGACATCGTGGTTTAAATCATCCAGTAAAAAATATTATCACTGGTCAGTGTGAAATAACAACACAAAATCACGGCTTTGGTGTAAATCCAAAAGATATTACAAATAATGCCAATGTTGAGATTACACATATTAATTTAAACGATAATAGCATTGAAGGAATTAGGTTGAAAGATAAGCCAGCATTCAGTGTTCAATATCATCCAGAAGCTACACCTGGTCCACACGACAGTCGTTACTTATTCGATGACTTTGTGAGTCTAATGAAAAATTAGTTTATGAATATGGTTTATTGTTAATAAAAGCTTTAAACCTTAAACTCTGAATATGAACATTCACATTATCAATGGTCCTAATTTAAATTTGCTTGGGAAAAGGGAAATAGACATTTATGGTAATATGTCTTTTGATAACTATTTATCAGAACTAAAAAAAATATTTCCTAGCATCAATCTTACTTACTTTCAAAGCAATGTTGAAGGTGAGTTAATTAATGAAATACAAAGAGTAGGATTTACAGTTGATGGAATTATCTTTAACCCTGCTGGTTATTCTCATACATCAATTGCAATTGGCGATGCTGTTGCAGCAATTATATCTCCTTTAATCGAAGTTCATATTTCAAACATTTATTCAAGAGAGGAGTTTCGAAAACATTCTTACATCTCAGCAAAAGCAGTAGGAGTTATTACTGGTTTGGGTTTGAATGGATATAAATTAGCAATAGATTGGTTCTTGAATAAATAAAACACATAATAAACATCTTTTAATTTTGATAAAATGCGACTTCTAAACACAACGATTCTTGCAATACTTTCAACCTTCTTTTTTAACAGTTGTGCACAACAAAAAAGTAGTAAAACTCAATTGTTGGTTGCTAAAGAGTTTAAAACAAAAATTGAAGCAACAACAAAAAAACAAATTATTGATGTTAGAACTCCTGAAGAGTTTGTAGGTGGTTCTATTGCAGATGCTGTTAATATTGATTTTAATAACAATTTGTTCGAAACTGAAGTTCAAAAACTAGATAAAACAAAAGCTATTTTTGTTTATTGTAAGGCAGGAGGAAGAAGTAAGGAAGCTGCAGAAATTCTACAAAAAAATGGCTTTAAATATGTGTATGATTTAAAGGGAGGTATTATGAGTTGGACAAACAATAATTTTCCATTAACTAATTCTGGGAAAGTAAACGAAAAAGAAAGTGTAGTAACAGAACAGCTAACTGTTCAGGAGTTTGGTAAAATAACAAGTTCAAATAAAATTGTTGTGGTTGATTTTTTTGCAGTTTGGTGTGGTCCTTGTAAAAAATTATCTCCAATGCTTGAACAGTTTGTTAAAGAATATGGCGATAAAATAAAAGTTGTTAAAATTGATGTAGATAAAAATCCATTGATAGCACAATATTTTAGAATAGAGTCAATACCGCTGTTACTTTTTTATAAGGATGGAAAATTAGTAAATCAAGTAATGGGATTGCCAGAAAAAGCTGAACTAAAAGGTGAATTAGAAAAACTAACTAAATAATCTTTAGTAATCTTTTTATCATATTTTGTAGTTTAACCCTTAATTTTATCTCCAATTTTTTTAGTCTTCAGAACGCTTTGTTTTGAAGACTTTTTTATCACCTAAAAAAAGTTATGAAAAAAAGTAATTACAAATTTGAATTCGAGGTTTATGATTCAATTAACGATTTGCCAGAAACAGATGCTAAACTTCTAGCCAAAGCTAGAAAAACAGCAGAAACTGCTTATGCACCATATTCTCATTTTTTTGTTGGTGCTGCTGCTATTTTAAAAAATGGGAAAACAGTTACAGGAACCAATCAAGAAAATGCAAGCTATCCTGTAAGTATTTGTGCAGAAAGGTCGTTGCTTTCCTCTGCATCTGCCCTATATCCTGAAGTGGCAGTTGAAACAATGGCAATAAGTTATCATAATCATAACAATAATGCTATTAGCAACAGACCAATTAGTCCTTGTGGTATGTGCAGACAAAGTTTGGTAGAATATGAAGGAAGATGGAAGAACCCTATAAGACTTATTTTAAGTGGAATTGATGGAAAGGTTTATGTTATTTCAAAAGCTTCACATTTATTGCCATTAAGCTTTACTAGTGAAGATTTGAAGTAATAATTCCTTGAAAACATAAAGTTTTGTAAAAATTTACAAACACAGGCAGCATTTTTATAAATTCTTTTATCTTTACTAAGTAAACAAAAAATATATAATATGAAGAAGTTAATAACAGTTTTAGCATTGGCATTAGTTGTATCAACTATTGTTTCATCTTGTGCATCTCGTAAAGGAGGTTGCCCTACAACAAATCCTAGATATTTCAGCAGAGGATAAAATTATGAATTGGATAAAACTAGAACAAGAAAGTCAGCTTGAACAAATAGTGGAATTGTCTCATACTAAACCCCAAGCTATATTTAAACATAGCACAAGGTGCAGCATTAGCACTGTTGCAAAAAATAGACTTGATAATTCAAGTGTTGATGCAGTAGATTTTTACTATTTAGATTTATTGGCTTTTAGAAATATATCAAGCAGTATTGCTGAAAAGTTTAATGTCTATCACGAATCGCCACAAATCATTCTTATAAAAAATGGAGAATGTATTTATGATGAAAGTCATAGTGGAATTAATATTCAAGATATAGTAGATGCCATAAGCCTTAACTAAAACAGATTCTAGCTGAGTACAATTTTTGAATGTGGGAAAATGTATTCTTTAAAAATAAATTTTATAAAAATCTTAACAAATAACATTTTTTTGATTCAAATTTATAACTACTTTTAACCTCGTATTTAATAACAATTTAAAAATTCTACATTATGAAGAAAATCTTACTTCCAATGTTGGCACTTGCAACAATTAGTTCTTTTGCTCAAACAAAAACATTTGCAATTACTTCAGAGAAAAAAGGCGAATTTCAATGGACTGCAATCAGAGAAATTGATTTTTCAACTGGGGAATTTACAAGAACACTTTATACCAAAACGCCACAACAAAATTTACAATTAAGAGGCGTTAATGGAATGAGTGTTGACAACAGTTCTTTCATTTCTGGTCGTGGTGTTGCAGCTGCTGCTTATGACAAAGTAACGAATCGTTTATACTTTTCTGAAATGTATGGCAATGTTCTGAAATTTGTTGATTTAACAAACTCTACTGAAGGTTCTTTAGCTGTAGGGCAAAATTCAGATGCTCGTTTTTCTACAGGCACAAAGCAATACGATGAAAGTAATGTAATTACTCGTATGACATTTAGTAGTGAGGGTATTGGATATGCTTTAACTAACGATGGCAATAGTTTAATTAAATTTACTACTGGTTCAAATCCAACTGTTTTAAATCTTGGTGCTTTAAGAGATAGCAGAAACAATAAAGATGTAAGCATTCATACACAATGCACTAGTTGGGGTGGAGATATTGTTGGTGATGTTTATGGTAATTTGTATTTAATTACAATGCGTAATTATGTGTTTAAAATTAGTGTTGCTAAAATGGAAGCAGAATTAATTGGAACTATCAAAAACCTTCCTGCAACCTTTACTACAAATGGTGTAGCAGCAGATAATGATGGTAATATTCTACTTAGCAGTGCAAACTATTCTGAAAGTTATTTCAAAGTAAATCCTTCAACATTAGAAGCTACAACAGTTAAAGCAGGAAAAGATGCTTATAGTGTTTCTGATTTAGCAAATGCAAATTTGGTTTATCAAAACAAAGGAACTATTGCTACTATTAAAAATGAAGTTGCAACTAAAGGAGAGGTTTCTATCTATCCTAACCCTGCTGTTAATAAAAATTTCAATTTAAATTTCAATAAACTAACTGCTGGTAATTATTCAATTATTGTTACAGATATTAACGGAAAATCTATACTTAGCAAATCAATTGCAATTAACACAAATGCTACAGAAAAAGTTTCATTGCCAACTGCTACAGGTAGTGGTGTTTATATGTTAAGAGTTGTTGATGCAACTGGTAAAGCTGTTTTCACAGATCGTCTTGTAGTTGAATAAATAAATTAAAAATATTTTATTTTAATCCCTTGCATTGCAAGGGATTTTTTTTGCACTTAATTTGCAACTTTCAAATGCATACGCTAGAACCATTTTACAATTGGAGGCATCTATACATGCCAGAAGAAGATAAACAATCTCCTTTCTATGGTGTTCAACATAGCGAGTTTGAGTTTAGTCAAACTGTATATAATTATTATATTCATCCACAATGGGATGAATTTGGTAGTAATACACTTTACTTGAAACTTATTTATGTGGATTATGAACTTAATTTTTGTGTAATAGAATTAATAGGAGAGTGGAACGATGCTATTGAAAATGATATTATGACTTTGAAGAGAGATGTGATAGACAAACTAATTCATAATAAGATTTTTAAATTCATCATTGTAGCAGAAAATGTTTTAAATTTTCATAGTGGAGATAAAGATTATTATGAGGAATGGAACGAAGAGGTGAATGATGAAGATGGTTGGATTGTTGCATTAAATATGCCTCAAACAACACAGCACGATTTCTTAAAAAGAAAGTTAAATCAAATAATCGAATTAATAGAAATGCCTGACTGGCGTACTTACAAGCCTTATCATTTATTCAAAAAAATCGATGAAATGTTTAATAAAAGATTAGGGTTTTAAAAGCACTATTAATACTTCAGAGGATTTCTTTTTCCAAATAAAATATACCTTTTCATATTCATCCAAAAAGCCATAATCATATAAATAATAATTGGCGAACCCATTGTAAGAAAGGAAATATAAATAAACCAAGTTCTGATTTTTGAAGAAGCAATACCAAGTTTTTCACCAATTGCTGTGCAAACACCAAAGGCATTAAGTTCTAATATTTCTCGTATCTTTTTCATAAAACACTTATTTCGATTGCAATTTAGCAAACAATTCTAAAAAAATGAAAAAACCTTTCATTTAAGATTGCTATATGCAGTAAATTCGCCACAAATTTGAAAACACACCCAATTCATAATTCATAATTTATTATTACTATGGCTTTCGACATTGAAATGATTAAAAAATTGTACGCAGAAATGCCTGCAAAAGTAGATGCTGCTAAAGCTGCCTTAGGCAGACATTTAACGCTCAGTGAAAAAATTCTTTTCGCCCACTTGCACAGCGATATGAAGTTGGAAAACTTCGGTCGTGGTAAAAGTTATGTAGACTTTGCACCAGATAGAGTTGCAATGCAAGATGCTACTGCACAAATGGCTTTATTGCAATTTATGCAAGCGGGTCGTCCTAAAGTAGCAGTACCAAGTACAGTGCATTGCGACCATTTAATTATGGCAAAAGATGAAGCCAAACACGATTTAGAAGTAGCTAATGCAGAAAGTAAAGAAGTGTATGATTTCTTGGCTTCCGTTTCTAATAAATATGGTTTAGGTTTTTGGAAACCAGGTGCAGGCATTATTCACCAAGTTGTGCTTGAAAATTATGCTTTCCCTGGAGGTATGATGATTGGTACAGATAGCCATACTGTAAACGCTGGAGGGCTTGGTATGATTGCCATTGGTGTTGGTGGTGCTGATGCTTGTGATGTAATGGCAGGCTTACCTTGGGAACTAAAATGGCCTAAGCTAATCGGTATTAAATTAACTGGTAAATTAAGTGGTTGGACAGCCCCTAAAGATGTAATTTTAAAAGTAGCTGGTATCTTAACTGTTAAAGGTGGAACGGGTGCTATTGTTGAATATTTTGGCGAAGGTGCAACATCAATGAGTTGTACTGGTAAAGGTACAATTTGCAATATGGGAGCCGAAATTGGTGCTACTACTTCAACCTTTGGATATGATGCAAGTATGAGTAGGTATTTAGCTGCAACAGGTCGTGATGAAATCGCTGCAATGGCTGATGGCATTAAAGAATATTTGAATGGTGATGCTGAATGTTATGCAAATCCTTCTCAATATTTTGATGAAGTAATTGAAATTAATTTGAGTGAATTAGAGCCACATTTGAATGGTCCTTTTACACCAGATTTAGCTACGCCTATTTCTAAAATGAAAGAAGCTGCTGCTGCCAACAACTGGCCTACAAAAATTGAAGTGGGTTTAATTGGAAGCTGCACCAACAGTAGTTATGAAGATATTTCTCGTGCTGTTTCTTTGGCTAAACAAGTAAATGAAAAAGGTTTGAAAGCGAAAGCAGAATATACAATCACTCCAGGTTCTGAGCAAGTTCGTTATACTATTGAGCGTGATGGTTTCTTAGAAATATTTGATAAAATGGGTGCAACTGTTTTTGCAAATGCTTGTGGACCTTGTATAGGAATGTGGGCAAGAGTTGGTGCTGAAAAACAAGAACGCAATACCATTGTTCATAGCTTTAATAGAAACTTTGCTAAACGTGCAGATGGCAATCCAAATACAATGGCATTTGTTGGTAGCCCAGAGTTAGTAACAGCCTTGGCTATTGCTGGAGATTTAACTTTTAACCCTATCACTGATTTTTTAACCAATGAAAAAGGAGAGCAAGTTAAATTAGATGAACCAACAGGAATGGAATTGCCTCCAAGAGGTTTTGCTGTTGAAGATGCAGGATTTCAAGCACCTGCTGAAGATGGTAGTGGTGTAAGTGTTGCAGTTGATATTGCTAGTAAAAGATTACAATTATTAGAGCCTTTTGCAGAGTGGGAAGGAACTGATTTAAAAGGATTGAAACTTTTAATTAAAGCAAAGGGAAAATGCACAACTGACCATATTTCTATGGCAGGTCCTTGGTTGAAATTTAGAGGTCATTTAGATAATATCTCTAACAATATGTTGATTGGTGCTGTAAATTTTGCCAACGATAAAACTGATAATGTAAAAAATCAAATCACTGGTGAATATGGTGCTGTGCCTGCAACACAACGTGCATACAAAGCTGCTGGCATTGGTAGTATTGTTGTGGGTGATGAAAACTATGGCGAAGGTTCTTCAAGAGAACACGCTGCTATGGAACCTCGTTTCTTAGGCGTTCGTGCAGTACTTACAAAATCGTTTGCTCGTATTCACGAAACTAATTTGAAAAAACAAGGTATGTTGGCATTAACTTTCAACGACAAATCTGACTACGATAAAATTCAAGAAGATGATAATATTGACATCGTTGGTTTAACAACATTTACTCCTAATACCCCATTAACATTGGTATTAAACCACAGCAATGGAACAAGCGAAACGATTACAGTGAATCATACTTACAACCAACAACAAATTGAATGGTTTAAGGCTGGTGCAGCTTTGAATATTATTAGAAAACAAGTTGCTGGGTAAAACCACCCCTTGCCCCTCCAAAGGAGGGGAATAAAAACCTCGAAGTATAAAATGCTTCGAGGTTTTTTATTTTCTGTTCATTTAAATTTGCTTTACTTATGATATATAAAATTTTTACAGTTGCAGGTTTAGCAACTTTTGAAATATATGCAGCAATACCTACTGGTTTTGCTTTTGGTTTAAATCCTTGGGTAATATTTTTTGCAAGTTTAGTTGGTGGTATTGCAGGAGCTTTTATTGTTGCTTTTTTAGGTGAAAAAATTGAAAAATTTATTTCAAAATACAGAAAACCAAAAGTGGAAGTAGAAGAGAAAAAACCAACTTTGGCTCATAAAATTTGGGATAAATTTGGCATTGTTGGTTTGGGCTTAATTGGCACATTTACCGTTGGTGCACCAGTAAGTATTGCAGTTGGTGTTGGCTTTAATGTACCTATGCCCAAGCTGCTAAGTTGGTGTTGTATTGGAGTGCTGTTACGTTGTGCAGTGTTTACCACCATAGGACATTTTGGAATGAAATTATTTTAAAATAAAGAATCAATTATCAATGCTTGGTATTATACATACTGCTCGTAAACCCACTGCTATAAAGGCTTTAAAGAAAGTTAAATAAAATGGCAATGAATTATAAAAAATGGTTGCCATTTGTGGCAATCTTTTTTTATTTTGCATAAACCTTTTCTGAAATTTAACAACTTAGATCTGTTAGAATATATGGAACGCAAATCAATAATCTTAGATTTCATTAAAAATGATGATATGAAGGGATTTCGTAGTTGGGTAGAGTCGTTCCCACTGATTGAACAACCTGATATTGTTAGAGAATTTAAAGAAGTAATGCAGGATATAGCATTGGAAATTGGAATAGAAATACCTAAGGAAGCTACCGATAAGCTAGATAAAGCCACTGAAGTTTATGAGGAAAGTATATTAGATGAACAGTTAGCTAGTTTAAAAGTAGATATAATAAAAAAGCAAAAGAATGAAACCTTAGAACGTATAAAAAAGAATGCAGATGATGTGAGAGCCTATATTAAACATAGTTTAGAAACAGATGCTCCAGATGCTAGAGATATGTATATACTCGCACTAAAACTTATTAATATAGAAAAGAAAGAAAATTTATACAATCAAGATAATTGGTGGTGGTTTAAGGAATAGATAAATGATTAAAAGAAAGGAGAGTAATATAAACATCATATTGTTTTATAAGCTACTTCATTTCACCCATTCCACCCCTTAAAATTGCCAAACTCTTTTCTGTTAATTCATATTGCTGAAAACCTGTTTTTTGCACCAATTCTCTTTTCTTAAGCATTCTTATATGCTTTGCCATTCCATCAACCGATAAATTGGTTAGCTTCATTAGTGCTTTGTGAGATTGCTTGGGGTTTTGGTACAACTGCTTTAAAATAATACCTGCATTCTTTACCGAATCGTTATTACACTTTAGCATTACCACCCTTAATCCTGCAATATATTTTTGTGGGTTCAGACTGTTAATATCAATAGCTCCAGTTTTAGGTTGTAGTAAATTATCGTTCATTGCTCCTATCATTTTCTGTGAATCTGATGCTACATCTTTAGTAACTCCTTCCATTAAATTATCATAGGAGTTTATATTTATGTTTATATCCTTTTCTAAATAATGATAGGAGTTAAATAATGTATTGATATCATTTTCTAACTTATGAGCGGAGTTATTATTTGTGTTGATATCATTTTCTGATAAATTATAGGAGTTATTGATTTTTTCTATACCATTTTCTGATTGATGATAGGAGTTATACAATAAATTTAGTATAACCGTAAAATTATGGTGTACGTTAAAAAAGCTTTTTTGTTGCTCAATAGATTCTTTTATAAATGGGTTTGTTGCATTATTGTTGTTTTCATTGCTCTGCTGTAGTATTTGTTTTAGTAGTTGCTGTTGCTTTTTTTGCTGTGCAAGTAAATCAATCAACTTTTCTATATTGGCATTGGTACTTTGTAATATTTCTGTTAATTTTTCCATCTCCTTAAATTTTGGCAATGTGAAAATAATAAAATTATATTTTGAGAATGGAGTAACTCAAAATTCTGATAAAAATATTCTGTTTAAAACAGTTGATACAAAATAGTGTATCAATAATATATAACTATAATACAGTTTTTGTGTTGTTAATGTATAACTACTCTTCAAACTGTTTTCTATAAGTTGATGGAGTGATTTGTTTAGTTTGCTTAAACTGTTTGCTAAAATGTGCCCAACTATTATAACCACTTTCATAACAAATATCCATAATAGGTTTGGTGGTATTAGTAAGTAATTTACAGGCGTGGCTAATTCTGATATCTTGTAAAAAATCAAAATAGGGTTTCTTGATATTCTTTTTAAAGAACCTACAAAATGTAGGAATACTCATATCTGCAATTGCTGCAACATCCTTTAATGAAATAGGGTTGAGATAATTTCTAAAAGAGTAATCAATAATTTTTTCGATAGCAGGGTTTACTTTGTTGCTATCGTCAGTAAAGTCTTTGGTAATGATTTTATAAAGATTAGAATTTGCAATTTTTTGAAGACATTCTAACAGTTGTATTAATCTATTGAATCCATTATTTTGATGTATTTGTAGCATTAGTTCTGTAGTTTCTTTCTTTAGTTTTTTATCTAATTGAATACCATTATTTTTTTGTAATAATTGATTGATGTTTTTAAGTTCGGGTAATGCGGTGATTGTTTCTCCCAAAATATTTTTAGTAAAATGAATAACTAATGCACAACCTATCATTTTGGGTTGGTGTTTTCTAAACCAATGCGGTAGATTGCTTGCTAAAAAGAAGACATCACCTTTTTTATATTCACCAACAAAATCGCCAATCATAGCAGTACCATTACCTTCAGTAATTAGTATTAGTTCATATTCTTCGTGCTTGTGCCAGTTCGTTTCAAACTGAGGTGTTTTATATAATCTGCAAGCAAAACTTTCGCTTTGTTCTAAATGAATTTTTTGAATAAGGGTTTTCATTAGCTGCTATTTTATCAACAAAAATGAATAAAATTATATATTAGTGATAAGATAACATATTTTATTTTTAAAATAGCAGTTGTATTTATCTATCAAACAAACAATTTTTGCTTTATAAACGATTTGCAAAAACTGCCTTATGCTATTATTAGGAATTGATATTGGAACATCCTCTATTAAAGTGTCTATTGTAGATGCTCAAACACAACTGTGTATTGCATCTGAACAATTTCCAGAAACGGAAGCTGAAATCATTTCTTTACAAATAGGTTGGGCAGAACAGGAGCCTGAAATGTGGTGGCAAAATGTGAAGGCTGCTATATTAAAACTACATCAAACAAAAAAATATAATCCGTTTAATATAAAAGCAATTGGTATTGCTTATCAAATGCACGGATTAGTTTGTGTTGATAAAGATCAAAACGTTTTACGCAATAGTATTATTTGGTGCGATAGTCGTGCTGTTGAAATTGGCAACAAAGCTTTTGATACCATTGGCAACGAAAAATGTTTATCTCATTTATTGAATTCACCAGGCAATTTTACTGCAAGCAAATTAGCTTGGGTTAAAGAAAATGAACCAGCAATTTTTGATAAAATTGACAAGGTGATGTTGCCAGGAGATTTTATTGCAATGAAGCTTACAAACTCAATCACAACAAGTATCTCAACATTAAGCGAAGGTATTTTTTGGGACTTTAAAAACAATGAATTATCGAAAGATGTATTTCAATATTTTGATTTTGACACTTCAATTATTCCACAACAAAAAGATGTGTTTAGTGAACACGGATTATTATCAAAATCTGTTGCTGATGAACTTTCCTTAACACCCAATATTCCTGTTACTTATAAAGCTGGCGACCAGCCAAACAATGCACTTTCGCTAAATGTTTTGCAACCAAATGAAGTGGCTGCAACTGCAGGAACAAGTGGTGTTATTTATGGTGTTACAGATAAATTGGTATACGATAAACAATCACGAATAAACAGTTTTGCTCACGTTAATCATACAACTAGCGAAGCTCGAATTGGTGTTTTATTGTGTATCAATGGAACTGGAATTTTAAACAGATGGATTAGAAATATTGCTGGTAATAATGTAAGTTATGAGCAATTAAACGCAACAGCAGCAAGTATTTCAGTAGGAAGTGATGGATTAATAATGTTGCCTTTTGGAAATGGTGCAGAAAGAATGTTGAATAATAAAATAGTGCAAAGTCATATTCATAATATTGATTTTAATGTTCACACCAATGCACATTTATTTAGAGCAGCACAGGAAGGAATTGCTTTTGCATTTAGATATGGGTTAGATATTATGAGAGAGAATGGAATGAATCCAAATATCATTCGTGCTGGCAATGCCAATATGTTTTTAAGTGATGTGTTTGTAGAGAGTTTTGTGAATGCAACTGGTGTGACTATTGAATTGTACGATTGTGATGGAAGTGTTGGAGCAGCAATTGGGGCTGGTATTGGAGCAGGCGTTTATAAAACAACAGCGGAAGCATTTAGAAATAACAAACCAATAAAAACAGTTGAACCATCCAATCAAAATTTATATAATGATTTGTATAAAAATTGGAAAGATGTTTTGATGAAACACATTAGTTAAGTCAAAAGGAAAAACTAAAAACTATAAACTTTTATTTAGTAGTAAACAGAAAACTTATTCTATAACATGGTCTCAACTTTTAGGTTTTGACTTTTAAATTTTTACTTATATGAGTATCTTATTAGGACAAAAAGAATTCTTTAAAAACATTCCTCAAATAAAGTTTGAAGGACTTGGAAGCCATAACCCATTGGCGTTTCGTTGGTATGATGAAAATAAAATGGTAGCGGGAAAGCCAATGAAAGAACATCTAAGATTTGCTTGTGCTTATTGGCATTCGTTCAATGGAAGTGGGGCTGATCCTTTTGGTGAATCAACACATTTATTTGCTTGGAATGAGAAACAAGATGCTGTTGAAAGAGCAAAAGATAAAGCTGATGCTGCATTTGAATTTATTACAAAACTGGGTTTGCCTTATTACTGTTTTCACGATGTGGATGCAGTAGATTACACCAAAGATATTAATGAAAACGACAGCCGATTACAAGCCATCACTGCATATTTAAAAGAGAAGCAAAATGCAAGTGGCGTAAAGCTTTTATGGGGAACAGCTAATTTATTTTCTAATCGTAGGTATATGAATGGTGCTGCAACAAATCCTGATTTTGCTGTACTTACACACGCTGCAGCACAAGTAAAATCTGCTATTGATGCAACCATTGCATTAGGTGGAGAAAACTATGTTTTTTGGGGTGGGAGAGAAGGTTATATGAGTTTGTTGAACACCAATATGAAACGTGAAAAAGAACATCTTGCACGTTTTTTACATACTGCAAAAGACTATGCAAGAAACAATGGTTTTAAAGGCAAGTTTTTTATAGAACCCAAGCCCTGTGAACCTTCTAAGCATCAGTATGATTATGATTGCGAAACGGTGATTGGCTTTTTACGCCAGTATAATTTGTTGGAAGATTTTAGTTTAAACATTGAAGTAAATCACGCAACATTGGCTGGACACACTTTCACACACGAGTTACAAGTAGCTGCTGATGCAGGCTTGCTGGGAAGTATGGATGCTAATAGAGGAGATTATGAAAATGGTTGGGATACCGACCAGTTCCCCAATAATATTAATGAACTTACAGAAGCAATGTTGATTATTTTGGAAGCAAATGGTTTTAAAGGTGGTGGTATCAATTTCGATGCAAAAATTAGAAGAAACTCAACCAATGCTGAAGACTTATTTTATGCTCATATTGGTGGTATGGATGCTTTTGCAAGGGCATTGATTACGGCAGATAATATTTTACAAAAATCGGATTATAAAAAAATAAGAACAGAACGCTATAGTTCTTTTGAAACTACTGCTGGTAAAGACTTTGAAGCTGCTAAACTTTCGTTAGAAGATTTAAAAAATATCGCTCTTGCAAATGGAGAACCTGCTACCATAAGTGGCAAACAAGAGTATTTAGAAAATATTATTAATAGATTTATTTAATAACAATTAAAAACAACTACTATGAACTTTCTTGGCACTGTTGATTGGATTTTTGTAATCCTTTATTTACTTGTAATTGCAGGTGTTTCTATTTGGAGTATTCGCAAAAGCAAAGAGTCTGCATCAGATTATTTTTTAGCCAATAGAAACCTAGGGTGGTTTGTAATTGGTGCATCCATACTTGCTTCAAACGTAGGCTCAGAGCATATTGTAGGGCTTGCGGGTTCTGCTGCAAAATCGGGAACTGTGTTGGGGCATTATGAATTACATTCTTACATCGTACTTATTTTAGGTTGGGTATTTGTACCATTTTATATGCGAAGTATGGTTTATACAATGCCTGAATTTTTGGAAAGAAGGTTCAGTCCAAAAGCAAGACGATTGCTTTCCATCATTCAATTATTAAGCTATGTAATTACCAAAGCATCAGTTACCATTTTTGCTGGGGCTTTGGTTTTCAATCAATTTATGGGTGTTGATTTTTGGACAGGTGCTATCATCTTAGTTGTTGTAACTGGCGTGTACACTGTGTTTGGTGGCTTGCACGCTGTTATGTACACAGAAGCCATACAGGCAATGGTGTTGTTGATTGGCTCTGGAATTTTGTTGGTATTTGGTTTAAAAGAAGTGGGTGGTTGGAGTGGAATGATTGCTGCACTACCAAAAGAAAAATTGAATATGTTTCCATCGTTAAACGACCCCAATTATCCCTGGCTTGGAATTCTGTTTGCATCGCCCATTGTGGGTATTTGGTATTGGTGTACCGATCAGCATATTGTGCAGCGTTGCCTTGCTGGTAGAAGTGAAAAAGAAGCAAGAAGAGGAACCATTTTTGCTGCTTATTTAAAACTACTTCCTTTCTTTATTTTCCTCATTCCAGGATTGATTGCTTATGTGCTGCATTCGCAGGGAAAATTGCAATTAGATGATAATAATGCTGCTTTTCCTGCAATGGTTAAAAGCCTTATGCCTATTGGTTTACGTGGATTATTGGCTGGTGGATTATTAGCAGCTTTAATGAGTTCTTTAGCATCAGTTTATAATGCTTGTTCTACTTTATATACGATGGATATTTACCAAAAACAACACCCCGAAGCAAGTGAAAAACAATTGGTAAAAGTGGGCAGAATTGCAACAGGTGTTGTTGTATTATTAGGTATGGCTTGGATTCCATTAATGGGTAAAATATCTAATGGATTATATGACTATTTACAAAGCGTTCAATCTTATCTAGCACCACCTATTGCTGCTGTATTTTTATTAGGTGTTTTCTTTAAAAGGCTTAATTCAAATGGTGCATTATCTGCAATGGTGATTGGTTTTATCATTGGTATTTTAAAACTCACTTTACAAATGTTTAAAGATGATTTACCTGCTAATGGAATCTTGTATCAATTTGGCACTATTAATTTTTTATACTTCTGTATTTATTTATTTTTATTCTCTATTGCTGTAATGGTCACAGTTAGTTTATGCACACCTAAACCAGATGATATACAAATTCAGGGATTAACATTTGCGACCACTGTTGCAGAAGATAGAGCAGCAAGCAGAGCCAGTTGGAACAAAATAGATGTAATATTGTCTTTGATTGTAGTGATTATTATTGTTGGAATATTTATGTATTTTTCACCATTAGGAGTAGGTGGGTAAATTCTATTCTAACAGAAAAATTTGTTTAACAAAGAACATTAAAATGAAACATCTAATAATAAGTTTTATAATAGCTACAGCTACTTTTTTTGTTGCCAATGCACAACAAAAGCCTTATCAGTCGCAAGTTTGGGTAGCAGATAATGGAGATGGTACTTATAAAAATCCAATTCTACACGCAGACTATTCTGACCCTGATGCAATAAGAGTTGGAGATGATTATTATATGGTGGCATCTAGTTTTAATTCTAGTCCTGGCTTGCCCATCCTTCATTCAAAAGATTTAGTGAATTGGAAGGTTGTTAACTATGCTTTGCAAAAGCAAATTCCTTTAGATGTATTTGATAAACCACAGCACGGCAAAGGCGTTTGGGCTCCTGCCATTCGCTTTCATAAGGGTGAATTTTATATTTATTATCCAGATCCTGACTTTGGGATTTATATAATTAAAACAAAAAATGTTACAAAAGAATGGAGTAAACCTATGATGGTTTTGCAAGGAAAAGGAATCATTGATCCTTGCCCTTTTTGGGATGAAGATGGTAAAGCATATTTAATTACAGGATGGGCTGCAAGTAGGGCAGGGGTGAATAGCTTGCTTACTTTATATAAAATGAAAGAAGATGGAACTGAAGTAATTGATGATGGTAAACATGTATTCGACGGACACGATAATCATAAAACTTTAGAAGGGCCAAAGATGTATAAACGTAATGGCTACTACTACATATTTGCTCCTGCTGGTGGTGTTGGTACAGGTTGGCAGTTGGTGTTGCGTTCAAAAACAATATATGGTGCTTATGAAGAAAAAATTGTAATGGATCAGGGTTCAACAAACATTAATGGACCACATCAAGGAGCTTGGGTAAATACCCAAACTGGTGAAGATTGGTTTATACATTTTCAGGATAAAGATGCTTATGGAAGAGTAGTGCATTTACAACCTATGACTTGGAAAAATAATTGGCCAGTGATTGGTGTTGATAAGGATGGAAATGGAAAAGGAGAACCTGTTTTGTCCTACAAAAAACCTAATGTTGGCAAGACTTACAGTATTGAAGTACCTGCTGAAACCGATGAGTTTAATAATGATACTTTGGGGTTGCAATGGCAATGGCAAGCTAATGAAAAAATACAATGGAGTGCATTAATGCCTGAGAAAAACTATTTACGTTTATTCGCTGTTAATCAAGATAAGGATGCTGTTAACTTATGGAGTAGTCCTAATCTTTTATTGCAAAAATTTCCTTCTACCAATTTTACTGCAACCACTAAAGTTGAGTATCACGTTGATGCTGATTTGTGGCAAAATAAAAAAGCTGGACTAGTTATAATGGGCCTTGATTATGCTTACTTGTCTATGAATAAAAATGCACAAGGATATTTTGTTGAATTAGTAAAGTGTAATGATGCAATGAAATCTGGAACAGAGAAAAATTTAGATACTAAAACTATTGCAACACCAACTGTTTATTTAAGAGTAAATGTTATTGCACCTGCTGCAATGTGCCAGTTTAGTTATAGTGAAGATGGAGTAAATTTTACCAATATTGGCGAACCTTTCAAAGCAAAAGAGGGTAGATGGGTTGGTGCTAAAGTTGGCTTATTTTGCAATAGTTCTTTTGGTAATAAAATTGGTGGCTATGCCGATTTTGATTGGTTTAGAGTAACAAAATAACTTGAATGCTTACATTTTAAAATATAGACTGTTGGATACACTAAAATAAAATTTAGGAATGGGAACAACAGGATTCACATCATATATTCCATTAAAATTAATACTAAACCCAAGATGCTTTCCTGCATCCACATTCCATTGAATATTGGGTGCAATACGGGGCGATAAATCTTTTGGCGATGCTTGCAAAAAAACCTTGAATGCTATATTGCTATGATCGCTTGCTTTCCAATCAAGCCTGATATATGAATTTATTTTAAGTAAATTGTTTGTAATAGGTGTCAGGTCTGTAGGAAGTTTTGTAGTGTCTGCTCCATCATAATTCCATACTTCTCTTTCGTACATCAAACCCAAGCCTGCATTCAAGTCCCAAGCATCCCCACGCCAAGCATTGTACCTAATATTTGCCCCAACTAAAAAACGATTTTCTAAACCACGTTTATTATCCCATTGATATTGCATATAGCTCTCTGGCTGAATTTTGTTTTTATAATTATGTCTGAATCTTAAATGAAAATAGCCAGCATTTAAAATGTCTGTAGGACCGTTATAAGTAAACCTATAACTGCTAGATAAAAGATATAAATTCTTACTTTTTTGCAAACTAAGTTCAGCAGTATTTGTTGCATCATATAATACCTGTTGCTGTTTATCAATCTCTAATCCTGTTGATAATTGATAATTCCATTTAGCTTTTTTTGCATAATTGGCAGTATCAAACTTATCAATACTCACAATCTGTGCATTGCAGTTGACCATAGCTAAAAGCACTATGCAAACAGCGATAATTAGTTTAATAAATTTCGTATGTAGTATCATTCAATTGATAAAGGTAAAACACTGTGGGCTGTATTAAATTAATATTTGCTTATAACTTTAACTTTATATCTCTTATTAAGTCTTTGGATTTATGATAAAAAAAATATTACTTGTTTATCTTTTATTTTTTACACAGCATATATTTTCTCAAACCAATAACGAAATTAAAATTGCAGATAGTATATCTCTAAATATTCAAGAAAAAGATTTAGGTGATGTAATGCATAACCTTTTCAATAAACACAAAGGCATTGATACTGCAATTGAGAATGCAAAAAAGTATCACTTTGTTTTTATGCCTGCTTTTGGCTATTCTTTGCAAACTGGTTGGGCTGCTGTGGCAAGTTGTAATGTAGCTTTTCAAACAAGTAAATTGCCAAATCAAAAACTATCTAGCATTACAACAAGCTTAACTTATTCTCAGTATAATCAAATCATATTTCCTTTCATAGCTAATATCTGGACAAAAAATAATAAACTAAATTTTACTACTGATATAAGATTTATTAAATATCCATCTGATGTGTATGGTTTAGGTGGAAGAAGTGACCCCAACCAAGGGTACACCATCAACTTTACTGGTTTGAAATTTCATCAAACTGTTCAAAAAGAAATTGCTAAAAACTTTTATCTAGGCATTGGATATTACTACGATCAATACTGGAATATTCAAGCATTAGATTCTTTAAAGAGAAATGTGGCACGCAGACTTTCCAATAAATTAGGCACATCTGAACTCGCTTCTGGTATTGCATTAAAGGCTTTATACGATTCAAGACTTAATCAAATTAATCCACAGCAAGGGTTTTACGCAAATGTTGTTTATAGACCTAATTTTGTTTTTTTAGGTAGTCAAGAAAACTGGCAATCGTTGTTGTTAGATGTAAGAGAGTATTTCCCTTTTCCAAAAAGCAGTAAAAATATATTTGCCTTTTGGGGTTATACTTGGCTGAGTGTAGGCTCTAATACACCACAATATCTAATGCTACCAAGTGTGGGATGGGATGATAGTTATAACACAGGAAGAGGCTATATACAAGGAAGATTTAGGGGGAAAAATATGTTTTATTTTGAAACAGAATACAGAGTCAGACTATCTCGAAATGAATTATTTCACGGTGTTATTTTTTGTAATGTAGAAAAATTTTCTGGCGATTTATCGCAAACATATACAACCATAAAACCTGGCTATGGCGTTGGTTTACGCATTAAATTGAACAAAGTGTCTGGGGCTAATATTTGCTTAGATTATGGGTTTGGTAACAATGGATCTAAAGGTTTTTTTGTAAATATTGGAGAAGTATTTTAGCTCCTTCATTTTTGCACTATTCAAATCTAATTAGCAATTCAATATTCTAATACCCTTTCTATTTCATACTTTTGGATGATTGCACACTTGTTGCAAACGATACTTTTACATCGTAAAACAAATTGTATGAAAAAGATTTTAACCCTCGCTCTTTTTTTAATTACTTGCAACTTAGTTAATGCACAAACTGTTGCCAATGTAGAAAACGTTTTTGGAGGAACAATTAATGTTATTAAAGGTTCGCCAATTAACAATTCTGGAACAGATACTTTTAGAATTATTATAGCCACACAAAGTGCTAACTCTATATTCTATGCCAATGGTATTATCCCTACAACTGGTGGCACAGTTCACGTTGATAGTTTTATGGTATTACCAAGTGCCAGTTCATCTGCTGGTTTTGGAAGTGGCATTCAAAAAATTGCTTATCATCAAACATCCCAAAAAATATTCTTTATTGCTAATGGCAATATTTATTCATCTAGTTTGACAGCAACTAGTGCAACTGCTATTACAACAACAAACAATTACACAGATTTAATAATTCAAGGGGATAAAATTTTTACTTTATCAAATAATGTTGGTAATACTTTTTCTGTGGGAAATTTAGATGCAAGTGGTAATGTTACTA
>JANYEB010000213.1 GCA_025363355.1 Chitinophagaceae bacterium
GCATTTCTGGTTACAGTATAAACAACTTTTGCTCCATCAATATTATTGCCACTATATGCTTTTGCATTACCAGTAATGGTGATACTATCATTTAAACGATAAGTATTTTTCTGTTTGTCGAATTCAACATAAAACTTGGGGCGTTTGTATTCTTCAACACTAAATTCAGCATATCCATTGATTCCAAATACACGAATGCTAAAACTTCCTGTAAGCACATTCATCGGTATTTTAAACTGACCATTGAGACTGCCATATTCATTTAAAGTGGTGATTAAAGAGTCTATCTGTTTGCCATTTACATCCTTGAAATAGACAATTGTTTTTTCATTTGGAGAATATAATATAGATTCTTTTGTTTCTTTAGTTTTGGTAGTAATAATCCCTTTAAAGAAAACAGTTTGCCCCGGGCGATAAATACTTCTATCAGTGAAAAAATGAACCTGAGCGTTTTCTTTTTGTGCTTGCTCTTCACTTCTGTAATCATTATTAATACCTGGACGATAATAGTAATTACTTGTGGTTACTAATGTGTCATTGTCTTTTAAAAAGACAAAGCTTAAGTTGTAATAACTATCAAGATTTAATTTCTTTAAAGAGAAATGACTTGTTTCATCGCCATTATAAGATGCAACAGTTTTGTGCTCATATTTGTTTTTACTACTATTCCAAACGCTGTTAACTATTCGCAGATTTACATTTGATAAAGGTTGACCATTGTCTCTATCAACAACAAAAAAATCAGCATTGTTTTTTATATAGCTGATAGATGAAACACTGAAAGGTTGGTAAAAAATTTGGTCAACAGAATCAATAAAGTTCTTACCTGTAGAACCAACGATAGCATAGTTTCCAACAGGTAAAGCATCAATCTTTATTTCTGTACTGTGTTCCTGGTAATCTGTAAGCTTTGGCAGTATTTGTTCTGCATTTCTAATTGACTTTTGTTTGATGGTTTTCTTCCAGAATTGAGAGTCAGAACTATAATCCTCATCATCTTCATTGATGGTATTTTTATAATTCAGTTTAACTATTCTAAAAAACAACGTATCAACATTTTTAAAGTTAAGCAACATTCTAAATGGCTGATTGGGCACATTCACAGCTTCAACTTTTGAAGACAGTTTCTTTTGCAGGATAAACTTTTTTAAAGCCCTCATATTATTATTTCCTTCACAAGAATCTTTGTTAATGCCTAATCTTTCATTAATGATATTAACGGTAGTTTGATATTCAAAACGATTGGTAGTATCGGTAAATGGTTTGTATTTCTCTGCTTTATCACTATGATATTTGGCAGCATAAAACCAAGCTTGTGTTGCTACGTTGTTGTTGCCATAATTGCTTGTGATTTCATTTAAAGCATTCATGTATAAATTTTCCTTATTCTCAAAATTAGCATTGGTATAAATCCAAGATATTCTGCTCAAATTCAAATCTATCAATGCATCTGGCGATTTATCTTTTTTATGAAATGCCATTAAGTGCTGATAAAGCTCTAATGCTTTAGCCGTTTTGTCAGTTGCATCTTTAGTTGAAAAACCAGCTTTTATAAATTCATCTGTTGTGTATAGAGTTTCTTTGTTTGAAATGTTTTTTTGTTCATTATTGCCACCACGCCAACTGTAATTATTGTCTGGCTGCTTATAATATTCCAATGCTTCGTTGGCAAGCACATCAAAAAGTGTTGGTCTTAGTTTTTGTTCTGTTCCATAAACAATCAACACATCAAAGTCAGATAGTTTGGTTTGTTCTAGTACTGTCTTTTCTTTCAAAGCAGATTCATAGCAGTTAATAATCTTCTTGGTAAAATCATCTTTACTCCAAATAGTAAAATCGTCTTTCTTTTTCTCCAGACTTTCTTTTCTTTCATTAATATTCCAACGATTATTTTGGTAGTAAGTATCATATTGTTTAGCAAGCAAAACATACAAAATTGATTTTGCAGCAATATTGGTTGTTGTATTTATTTCATCATTCAATAACTGAATATTACTTTGATGATTATCTTCTTTTATTTTGTCTTCCAACTCCATCTTATAAATCAAAGCTTTTATAACCTGCGATGGAAGTTGTCTCTGCTTAGCCTTGGCATAAACATTATTTACTTTGTTTAAAGCTGTTTTAGTAAGATTATTTTTATTGATGATTGAATCAATACCTATCCATTCTTTTTTAAAAGAAGTATCAATTTTTTGTGCAGTTGCATTCGATGTAATAATTAATACAGCAAATAAAAGGCTAAGGAAATATCTCATAAAGTCAATTAAAAATTAAAAATAGTGAACAAAGCATATCAATGATGCAAGAAAATGTTAATTGCATAACGACAGTTTTAAATAAGAGCAAATGCATAAATTTTACCTGAGTAATCCTGCAGAATTAAATGATATTAATATTATAGCAGAAAACGGTGAATTCACAAAAAATACAATACAAATTCTGTGTATTGTGCGATAGAAAATAAGTATAGACAATTTTACAGACTACTTACTATTAAATAAATTTGATGAAATACTTCGACAAAAAAATATATTTCATTAAGTCATTATCAAATAAGTTTGCTAAAATGGCTATCACAAAAATTACAGTTGAAGAATTTATCAAAATACCTCAAGGTAGTTTTGTGTTATTAGATGTGAGGAGTCCTACTGAATTTGCACACGCTCATATTCCTGCTGCATATAATCTTCCCTTATTTATTGATGAAGAACGCAAAGTTGTGGGTACTGCATACAAACAACAAAGCAGAGAACAAGCTATTAAAATTGGGCTAACTTATTTTGGCTCAAAAATGAATTTGATGATTGAAGATGTTGAGAAACTTATTCAAGAAAATAAGCTTCATCAATCTAACAATAAAAATGTTTCAATTGTTGTGCATTGTTGGCGTGGTGGAATGAGAAGTGCTGGTGTAGCTTGGCTTTTAGACTTGTACGGTTATAAAGTTTTTACCATCATTGGAGGTTACAAAGCTTTTAGAAATTGGGTATTACATCAATTTGTAAATGAATATCAATTTAAAGTAATAGCTGGCTATACTGGAAGTGGCAAAACAGAAATGCTATATTCTCTTAAACAAAAAGGCGAAACAATTATTGACTTAGAAGGTTTGGCAAAACACAAAGGTTCATCATTTGGAAATCTTGCAGAAGTTGAATTGCCAACGCAGGAAATGTTTGAAAATAAATTGGCCATCGAATTGCATAAACATCAAGATAATTGTATTTGGATTGAAGATGAAAGCCAGCGAATCGGCAACATCAATATTCCAACTAATATCTTTCATCAAAAACAAAATGCAACTATCTATTTTATTGACATTCCTTTTGAAGAAAGACTTGAATATATTGTTGCAGATTATGGCAAGTATAGCAAAGAGAAATTAGTAAATGCAGTGATCAGAATTAAGAAAAGGCTTGGAGGATTAGACGCCAAAAATGCCATTAGTTTTTTGTTAGATGAGGATGTAAAAAGTAGTTTCGCAATCCTTTTAAAATACTACGATAAGTATTATTTAAAAGGATTAGATAATAAACAAAATAGTGAAACTCATCTTAAAAAAATTGAATGTAATAAAGTAGATGCAATAGCAAATGCCAATGCGTTATTGAATTTTAAATCATAAAAATACAAAATGACAGATACAGACATTCAAAATATTAAACTCACACAATACTCTCATGGAGCTGGTTGTGGCTGCAAAATTTCCCCAAAAATATTAGACCAAATTCTTGCTTCTAATTTATCAATGCCTGATAATGATAAACTAATTGTTGGTAATCATAGCAAAGATGATGCAGCTGTGTATGATTTAGGTAATGGCACAGCATTAATTTCAACTACCGATTTTTTTATGCCAATTGTTGATGACCCTTATAATTTTGGTAGAATAGCAAGTGCCAATGCCATCAGTGATGTTTATGCAATGGGTGGTAAACCCATTTTAGCTATTGCTATTCTTGGTTGGCCAATAAACACTTTACCTCCAGAAGTGGCTCAAAAAGTAATTGAAGGCAGTAGAAGTATTTGTCTTGAAGCTGGTATTCCATTAGCTGGTGGACATAGCATTGACTCTCCAGAACCTATTTTTGGTTTGGCTGTAAATGGTATTGTAAATATTGACAATATTAAACAAAACAATACCGCACAAGTTGGAGATGTATTGTTTTTAACAAAGAAAATTGGTGTTGGAATTTTAACAACTGCTGAGAAAAAAGGTTTGCTTAAAGATGAACATAAAGAACTTGCTCCACTACAAATGATGCAGTTAAATAAAGTTGGTGAGGCATTGGGTAAGTTATCATTTGTTCATTCAATAACAGATATTACTGGTTTTGGTTTACTTGGACATTTAACTGAAATGGCTGAAGGCAGTGGCGTTAGTGCAATTATCAACTTTAATAAAGTACCTTTAATAACACCAGATTTACAATTTTATATTGATAACAAATCTATACCTGGTGGCACCAATAGAAACTGGGATAGTTATGGAAATAAAATTGAATTTGCTGCTGATGTAAATATTGATAATGCAAAAGCTATTTTGGCTGACCCACAAACAAGTGGTGGTTTACTAATTGCTGTAGCACCTGATACTGCTGATGAAATTAAGCAACTACTTGTCACAAATAATTTGTACGCAGAAATCATTGGAGAAATTATTGAACAAAAGGAAAAGGCTATCAAGGTCATTTAATAATAATTAATTGCTCTTCCATCTTTTCAAAGAATCGCTAGTAATATTTATTGAGAAACTTGTATCTCTTGCAGATTGCTCATTTCTTATAATAAGTTTTGAAACAGGCATTTGTTCAACAGGCAAATTATTAATTGCTATTGGCATTTTGTTTAGTGAAGGATTATTTTCATTGACATTCAAATAAATCATATTGTCAATCTTACTTTTCTTTACATCAAAACCATTGCTTGTTTTTATAATTGTAGAATCTTTATTATTAGGATGATTTTTACTGATTGCTTTGGTTGTATTTTTTTGAGGTCTTACAACTTCTTGTGAAAAAGAACTTGTATTAAAGAAGTTAGCAAGTAACACTAGAGCAATTACTTTTTTCATAAAAAAATATTTAAACCAAAAATAATGCAATTAAATCATAAATCTAAAATCATCAAATCGTAAATTTCCATTACGTTTGTGCTATGCATTCGTTTAAAGAATTATCACAACTTTTTGCAACCCATTTTCAGCAAAAACATTTTCCTGCACAGCCATCAAATTTGTATGAGCCTTGCGATTATTTTTTGCAAATAGGAGGGAAGCGAATTCGCCCTATTTTAACTTTATTGGGTAATGAATTATTCGATGAAATAAATAAGGATGCTTTTGAAGTAGCTACTGCCATTGAACTTTTTCACAACTTTACGCTTATTCATGATGATATGATGGATGCAGCTTCTCTGAGAAGAGGTATGCAAACAGTTCACACAAAATACAACAGCAATATTGCTTTATTAAGTGGAGATGTGATGTTAATTAAAGCGTATGATTTCATTGCAAAAATCAAGTCGGAATATCTTGCAAGAATCCTGCAATTGTTTAATAAAACTGCTGCCGAAGTTTGTGAAGGTCAACAGTTAGATATGGATTTTGAAGGTCGAGAGAATGTTAGTCTTGATGATTATATTGAAATGATTGGGTTAAAAACATCGGTTTTATTAGCTGCTGCTTTACAAATGGGTGCTATTATTGGCGGAGCAAGCGAAGGAAATTGCAATCATTTATATCAATTTGGATTAAATCTTGGTATTGCATTTCAAATTCAGGATGATTATTTAGATGCATTTGGGAACCCTGAAAAGTTTGGTAAAGAAGTTGGAGGAGATATTAAACAGAACAAAAAAACATTCTTGTTTTTGCATACTTTAGAAGTTGCTGATGAACAACAAACACAACAAATTGAGCAATTGATTCAGGAAAATCCTGCTGATAAAGTGCTACAAATGTTGCATATTTTTAAAGAATGTAATGTTGATGCTTGGGCAAATGAATTAAAAGAAAAGTATTATCAAATTGCCTTAAAACATTTAGATGATATTGCAGTTACATCAATTCGTAAAAAGCCGTTGGTTGAATTGGCGAATTTTTTAATAGAAAGAGAAAGTTAATTTGATAATTAAGCAAATTATTATGAAGTTGAGTGATGATAAAAAAAAGATAGCGGGGTCATTAATTATTACAACTTTGATATTATCAACGAGTATAAATACTTTAATAAATTCTATAAATAAAGGTGAATTTTGGCGAATTGCTTTCTCAGGCATTCCAACTGTTATTTTTGGAATATTTGCAATTATTTTATTCATTAAACTGCAAAAACTAAACAAGTAATCCTTTGCTTGAAATAAAAACCACTTATGAGTTCATCCATTTTAAGAAAAAAAAATATTGATAAAATTGTTGCCGATGCTGCTGCAAATGCAGATGGGCATTCAACAGGATTATCACGAGTGCTTACTTTAAAAGATTTAACATTTTTTGGCATTGCAGCTATTATTGGTGCTGGTAGTTTTAGCAGTTTAGGTGGTGCAGTTTTTAGTGGTGGGCCAGGCGTTGTTGTATTATTTATAATTTGTGGAATTGCTTGTGCTTTTACTGCTTTTTGTTATAGTGAATTTGCAAGTAGAATTCCTGTTGCTGGCAGTGCATATACTTATGCCTATGCAAGCTTTGGGGAATTATTTGCGTGGATAATTGGGTGGGCTTTGGTAATGGAATACAGTGTGGGAAACATTTACGTAGCTTTTAGTTGGAGCGATTATTTTACTTCCTTTCTTGAAAAACTTAATATTCATTTACCCGATTATTTTACTTGCAGCTATGCAGAAGCTAAAGGTGCTATTGAAAAGTTAGCTAATTTAAATGCTGTTGAAAAAGTAGATTTCTTAAGTAAAAAAGCAAACGTAGAATTAATCAACGCTTGGAACAATTCAAGTGCAATTGGTGGTATTAGGATGATTGCAGATTTGCCAGCACTCATCATCAACCTATTAATAACTTACCTTGTTTTTCGTGGCGTTAAAGAGAGTAGGAATTTTAGCAACGTGATGGTTATTCTAAAGTTAATTGTTGTTGCTTTAGTTATACTTGTCGGTGGTTATTGTATTTTTCATAATGGATTAACATTTAATTGGCATCCATTAAATGCAAAAAATGAACACGCATTTATGCCGAATGGATTCAGTGGTGTGATGGCTGCTGTAAGTGGTGTATTCTTTGCCTATATTGGTTTTGATGCAGTGAGTGTGTTGGCTGAAGAAAGCAAAAATCCTCAACGAGATTTGCCAAAAGGTATGATTTTAAGTTTAGTAATTTGTACGATTGTTTATATTTTATTGACACTTGTTTTAACTGGTGCTGTTGTATTTTCTAAGTTTGAAAATGTTGGCGATCCACTTGCATTTATTTTTGAAAAAGACAATTTGAATGTTGGTTGGATGCAGTTTCTTGTTGCTATTTGTGCTGTTGTTGCTATGACAAGTGTATTGCTTGTATTTCAAATGGGACAACCAAGAATTTGGATGAGTATGAGCCGTGATGGTTTGTTGCCAAAGGTTTTTCAAACAATTCATCCTAAATATCAAACACCAAGTTTTGCAACAATTTTAACTGGTTTAGTTGTTGGTATTCCTATTTTATTTACAGATAAAACCTTTGTGTTAGACTTTACAAGCATAGGTACTTTGTTTGCGTTTGTGTTGGTTTGTGGTGGTGTTTTATTAATTCCAAGAAAAGAAAAAGAAGCTGGTAAATTTCACTTGCCATACATCAATGGAAAGCTCTACTTTCCTTTGTTATTGGTAGTTTCAATAGGTTTAATAAGCTATTTTGATTCAACTTATTTCTCTAAAAAAATTAGTTTTAATGACGAACATAGAATCGAGGCTCTTGAAAGTATTATACCTAATAAAGGTAATTTCGATAGTATAAAAGTTGTAGCACTTGTTGAGCAAAATCTAATTCAAAATAATAAACAAGATTCTTTGTTCAAAGGTTTGATTGATACAATGGCAGTAAGAACAAATTCAACTGCAAAACTTAGTGTAGTTACAAAATTTATTGCTGCTGCAAATACAGAACAAAGCAAAACACAAAAAGTATCACTTGTAATTTTTTGGATTGCTTGTATTATTCTTGCTGTTTATACTGTCATTAAAAATTTCTCTTTGATTCCATTGCTAGGACTAGCCAGTTGTTTGTATTTATTAACTGGTATGACAAAGATTAACTGGGCTTGGTTTTCTGGTTGGCTTTTAATTGGTTTGGTTGTTTACTTTAGTTACGGAAAACACAAGAGTAAATTAGCACAAGGGCAATAAAAATTGAATATGAGTATTGAAATTGCACAAACAAAAAAATGGATTTTAGATGTAGTGGTTGGATGCAATTTTTGTCCATTTGCTGCTAGAGAAGTCAAGAAAAATAGTATTCATTATACGGTTGAACCAAGTAAAGATATTGCAGATAGCCTTTCAAGATTAATCAAGGAATGTGAGCGATTAGATGAACAAACTGACATAGAAACAACAATCATTATCTTGCCAAATGGGTTTGATGATTTT
>JANYEB010000199.1 GCA_025363355.1 Chitinophagaceae bacterium
ATTGAGTTTGCAGGCAGTAAGTTGAAAGTCGCAAGTAGTCGGATTTGGGTTGCGAGCAAGTGGATTGCATTTTCAAGTTGTCGGTTATAGTCTGCAAGTTGTCGGTTGAAAATTGCATATTGTTGGGTTAAGTTTTCAAAGTCCAAATAGTCACCATTTAAATTTATAGACATATTTATATCTAATGGGATTAACTCTTTCGGTAAGCCTGCTAAATTGTATTTAAGCATATATAATCCTGGCGTGTTAACTACTAAATTTATTGAGCCAGATATTAAACCTGTACCAAGATAGCAGTATAAGTATGTATCTCCATTGGAAGTTGTAGTAATGTTATATGGCAAATATTTATTTGTATTCGCAACCTTTACAGTATCTGGTGTTGGCTGTTTCAACCACTTGTATTGCCCAGAGGTATCATATTGTATCAATTTAATTAACTTTCTATTAGCACTAACAACAGTTGTATCAGTGCCTGCGTAAAAAGTCGTACTTGGGCTAAGTATTGCAACATTAATATGCCCCAAGCTATCCATACTCATCCCGATTGCTTGGTCATCAATATTTCCTCCAAAAATCTTATACCACTTTAATTTACCACTGCAATCATAACTGATTAATGCTGCATCTCTGCCTCCTCTTAAATTCTGCAAGCTACTGTCAGTACTTTGTGTTCCAACTGTAATACCAGAACCACCATCCAACTGAGCCAGCATATACACATTGCCATTTTTATCGCACTGGATATCCACTATTTTCTCAGCTTTATCGTTTAAACCAGGGCCACCACCACCACGCCTTGCCCATTGCCAAGTTTGGGCTATGCTACAATTTGCAATTAATAAAATGGTAAATAATGTAGAGAGTAGTTTTATCATAGTGTATCCTTAACTGTTTCAAAAATAGCAAAAAGCATTAACTGTAAAGTATAAATTGTAAATAGATATTTTTTCACTTATTGCAGGAGGTGAATTCTAAGTATTCAAAATACTTCTGCCTTATTAAAATCAGTAAAATTGCTACTGTAGAAGAAATATACTTGCAGTAGTATTTTGTTTTAAAATTGAATTGCTATTATTGCAAATCTTATAAAACATAACTTGTATATGAATTTTAAAACTACAACCTCTAGGGTATCATTATTTTGTTTGGTGTTTTTTTTAGCCTTGACAATTAATGTAACTGCACAAACAAAACTGACTATTCTTTACAAACGTGGCAATGCTAAAACTTCTCTTAGTGAATACCTTAAACAAGCTAACCTAATAAAATGGAGTGGACATTATAGTATTGAGGAGTTTACGATTAGTGACTCGATTAGTTTTTTGGAGACAGTTGAAAGCTATGATGAGAAAGATGAATTTTCGTTAAAGACAGTAATGCGTGGCAGAAAGAATAAAGTGCGTGGCAAAGCATTTTCACCTAATGCAAGTTACTGCAATTACATAAAAGGAATTAGCTTGGAACAAATTGAATGGAAGGATGAAAATTATTTGGTTAAGGATGTTATTGGTAATAAGCAAGAGGATTGGATTTTATCTGAAGAAACAAGAACTATTTTTGGATACCCTTGCAAGCAAGCTTATATAAAAAATGGCGAGGAGATTGAAAGAGTTGTTTGGTACACTGAGAATTTTAAATGTAATTACTCTGCTAGTGGTGATACCTCAGTACCTGGAACGATATTGGAAACGTATTATCCAAAAACAGGGAAGCTAGTTACAACAATAGATTTACAAATTGAAGTTAATGCTATTATGGTTCCTAAGGTTGGTATTTTAGTTACTAAAGATGCTTTTGATAAAATAAAAAAGAATAAAAAAAGTTAATTGTTTTAAGTAGTTGTGCAAAATTAAAAGGACATTATTTTTATTCTCTCAAAGCAACATACAGTGCAAAGTTGCAAATAATTTTATATTGATAATTGCACTGGTAATTACCTTTAAAAAAAACCTCTAATGTTTAAAGTATTAGAGGCTTTTTTTAATGGGTCTAACTTTAATTTCAATTCATATTTGCTATATCTTATTATTAAAAATACTACTTATCAGTAGCTCCATTACTTTTGTAAAATGAAGCATATTTTACTTTTTGGTGCAGGAAAATCAGCCACTGTTTTAATTGATTATTTGAAGGATTTGGCTGATGAAAAAAACTGGAATGTAACCGTTGCTGATGGTAGTTTAGATGTTGCCAAAAGCAAGACAGGCTTGCATAGTAGGGTTAAACCTGTTGAAGTTAATATAGAAAATACTGTAGCTAGAAAACAGCTGATACAATCGGCAGATATTGTTATTTCTTTAATGCCTCCACACTTGCATTATTTGGTAGCATTAGATTGTATAGCATGCAGCAAAAACCTTTTAACGGCCTCTTATATAGATAAGCAAACACAAGACTTGGCAGACCAAGCAAAAGCAAAAGGTATTTTGTTTTTATATGAGATGGGATTAGACCCAGGAATAGATCATATGAGTGTAATGCAAATCATTCATAATATTCACGAACAAGGTGGACGTATCACTTCTTTTACATCTCATTGTGGAGGTTTGGTTGCACCAGAAAGTGACGATAATCCTTGGCACTATAAAATAAGTTGGAACCCAAGAAATGTAGTAATGGCAGGCAAAGCAGGTGCGATTTTTTTAGAAAAGGGAAGCACTAAAAATATTGCTTATGAAAACCTATTTGATGCAACTAATCTTGTTGAATTACCCAATGCTGAAACCCTTGCTTTTTACCCTAATAGAGATTCATTAGGCTATATTAATATTTATGGGTTAGAAGGTATAGAAACCTTTGTGAGAACAACTTTGCGTCATCCTGAATTTTGTTTTGGCTGGAAGAATATTATTGATTTGAAACTTACTGATGAAGACAAAATTTATGATACAAATGGGATGAGTATTGCTCAGTTTTTTAAATTCCATTTTGATAAAAATGACTTTAGTAATTGGCTGGATGAAATGATGATGACACGCTTGAATGCTGCTAAAGAAACAATGGAAAAGTTGATGCAAATTATGGAAGCTGAAGAAGAAGCTATGGAAGAAGGTGAGTTGCCAGATCAAACTATTATGATGGTTGATGAAGCAGGAACCCTTAGTGCCATTGATGTTGATGAAGTAAAAGAAAATGCTGCTGAGATGGTTGCTGTAAAAATGAACGAAGCTAACATTAGTATGAAGCAGTTGTTTTATTTAGGTATGGATGATAACAAAACGCTTATCAATCTTGGTGTTTGTAGTGCTGCAGATGTATTACAATTTATACTAGAGAAAAAGCTTGTATTAAGTAATGATGATAAAGATATGATTGTGATGTTGCACGAATTTGAATATCAATTAAACGGCAAAACAAAATCTTTGAAAAGTTTATTAAGAGTAATAGGAGATAGCAATACCCACACAGCAATGGCTAAAACTGTTGGATTGCCTTTGGGGATTGCAGCTAAATTAATTTTAGAAGGAAAGATAAACGAAACAGGTTTGCATATTCCAATTTTACCAAGCATTTATGAACCTGTTTTAAAAGAATTAAAGAAACATAATATTGTATTTGAGGAACATATACTATAAAAATAATTTAGCTATGAAAAAAGTATTTCTTCCGTTAATTATGAGCTTGTTTCTTACTAATAATGTTTCTTTTTGTCAAGAAAGTTTGTTAATACAAAATAGGAAAAATGTTTACCAATCATTCACAGGTGATGTAGTATTCATTAAGCTAAAACAGAAAATAATATTAAATGGGAAACCTAGTAAAATCGATGATTCATCAATCATTTTTAAAGATTCAATGTTTACAAAAGATGATATTGTTTGGATAAAAAAACAGATTATTTTGAACCAAAAGTTTAGTTGGAGTGAGGTCAAGATTAAAAATGTTAAAGTAATTGAAGAACCTAAAACAGCAAGTGATTTTCAAGAAAAGTACATAAATAAATATCCTTGCGGATATGCAATTTCAGTTCCTTTATTCTCTATTGATATGCAGAAATGCATTTTTTATTATGGATATAGTTGTGGTGGTTTATCTGGGGAAGGGGTTCTTGCAATTTACAAAAAAGTAAATGGTACTTGAATTAGAATAAAAGAGTATGACCATTGGTTTGGATAATAATAAAAGAACACTTAAAATGAGTGAAAAAAATATATTGCAAGATTCCCCTTTAGGGGTTAGGGGTACTAAACTCAGCGTTAACATCAACAAATTTGCAACACTTCGTAATTCACGTGGTGGTAATAATCCTAATGTAACACAAGCTGCTATTGATGCACAGCTTTTTGGTGCAGATGGCATTACTATTCATCCAAGACCAGATGAAAGGCATATTCGTTATAATGATGCAAGAGAAATTAGTAAAATAATTACTACTGAATTCAATATTGAAGGCAATCCAACAGAACAAAGCTTTGTTGATTTAGTGCTAGAACTAAAGCCTCATCAAGTTACACTTGTTCCAGATGCTGTAGGACAAATCACTAGCAATCAAGGATGGAATACAATTGAACATAAAGATTATTTAACCAATATCATTTCAATATTTAAAAATGCCGGAATTCGTGTTTCAATTTTTGTTGATCCACTAATAGAAATGATTGAAGGTGCTGCTGCCACAGGAACTGATAGAATTGAACTTTATACAGAAGCTTATGCTAACAGTCGACAGTTGACAGTCGACTGTCGACCGATTGAAACTTTAAACTTGTATGTTGCTGCTGCTAACAAAGCAAAAGAACTTGGCTTAGGAATTAATGCTGGGCACGATTTGGATTTACAAAATCTAAAAGCCTTTAAACAAGCCATTCCTTTTTTAGATGAAGTTAGTATTGGTCACGCTTTGGTTTGCGATGCTATTTATCTTGGATTTCAAAATACCATTCAAATGTATAAAAGGCAATTAGCAGATTAAACAGATTCTCTAGAAATTAATTCAGCGTTCAGTTTCACTGTTTTAAATTCTGTAATTGGTCTTTTGCTTTCTACCATTTCTAAAAGCAATTGCATTGCTTGTTGTCCCATTTCAAAAGCTGGTTGTCTGATAACAGTTAATGGTGGGCTTAGCATTTCTGTTAGGTCAGAATTAGAGAAACCAACCAGTGCCATATCTTTTGGAACTTTTTTCTTTTTTATATGTAAATACTTTAAAACTCCTGTAGTTAGCTTATCTGCTGCTGCAAAAATGGCTGTGGGTTTTTCTTTTAATTTGTATAATTGATTCAT